>CAZSXL010000052.1:0-7532 GCA_964611225.1 uncultured Gammaproteobacteria bacterium | reverse complement strand
GCGCGTAACAAAAATGTCACAGTTGATATTGACGCGATCTTGGGGTTAGATCTAAAACGTAAAAAGTTGCAAACCGAGCATGACACCTTACGGGCAGAACAACGGAAGTTAGGTAAGGATGGTGCCAAAGAACTGTCGCTGAAAGTAAAAGCTATTCAAAAAGAACTAACTGCTATAGAAGAAGAATTACACCTGCTCTTATGGAAGGTGCCAAATATCCCGACCGCCGATACGCCAATCGGTAAAGATGAATCTGAAAACCAGGTGGTGAAGGAGTGGGGGAGTAAGCCCAACTTTGATTTTAAACCTAAACCGCATTGGGAATTAGGTACAACATTAGGTGTGATTGATAACGAACGCGCCGCCAAAGTGTCTGGCGCCCGCTTTACTTATCTCAAAGGTGATTTAGCCTTAATGCAAAATGCCTTGGTTCAGCTCGCTCTGACGATTCTGACAAAGAAGGGCTTTGCCATGGTTGTACCACCTCTGTTCATTAAACCAGAGGTATTTGAAAAAATGGCGCGGTTACACCCCACCGATGAACGCTACTACCTGCCATCAGATGATCTCTATTTGATTGGCAGTGCCGAACATACCCTGGGACCGATCCACATGGATGAAGTCTTGCTCGAGCAGCAGTTACCAAAGCGTTACGCCGCCTTTTCGCCGGCCTTTCGCCGGGAAGCTGGTGCTGCTGGCAAAGACACCCGCGGTATTTTGCGCCTGCATCAGTTTGATAAAATTGAGATGGAAGTGTTTAGCACTGCCGAGCAAGCTATCACGGAACATCTAGGGTTAGTAGCTATTGAAGAGGAAATATTGCAGGCTTTAGAATTACCGTATCAATTATTACTAAAATGTACTGGCGACATTGGTGACCCAAATGCCCGTGGGATGGATATCAATACTTGGATGCCAGGGCAGGATGTCTACCGCGAGACCCACACCGCTGATTACATGAGTGATTATCAAGCTCGCCGCTTAAATACCAAAGTGAAGCAAGCGGATGGCAGTACTAGTTTTGCACACATGAATGACGCCACTGCCATTGCAATTGGCCGCATGGTGGCAGCGATTATGGAAAACTACCAGACGGCTGAAGGCACTGTCCGCATTCCAGCGGTTTTGCAGCCGTGGATGCTGGGCGTGACGGAAATAAAACGTTAGGACAAATTTACTTTACCCCTAGCCCCCTAACTATACCCACGTTTCTTAGCGCGGTGGGTCTCGATCAATTTGTTCAGACTGTACTTCCAGGTGAGCGGTTTATCTTGCGTGGGGATATATTGATGAGCGGCGCCGCCGAAACCTTTTTTAAACAGACTTAGCCCAGCCCATGGATGGTTGGGCTTGTCATCTGGGCTAATACCCCAAAAGTTATATTGCTTACAGCCTGCTTGTTTAGCCAGTTGGATTAAGCGCCATTGTAATAGATATGACGCCACCGATTTTGACCCGGTAATTGAAGCACCTTGATGATAGAAGGCTTCGTAGGGAGTAGTCACGATCATGGCACCAGATACGGGTTTACCGTGCTCTTCGGCAATGCCGATTTTGAGCATCTGGTATTGGGAAAAAAAATCAAATTCGCGTTGCAAATAATCCCACGAAAATGGTTGGAATTTTTGCCGACTCACCGTCACTTGATACAGTTCATAGAAAATTTTCAAATCATTCGCGTCAGTGGAAATGCGCACTTGGACGCCATCTTTTTCGGCTTTACGAATGGAGTAGCGGGTCGTTTTACGCATATTCGCTAATAACTGGTCTTCGTCCGGTGCTAAATCTAAAATCCAGCTTAATTCTGGATGGACATGAATCGGTGCGCGGCGAAACTCACGCAAAGCAAACACCGTACCGAGATGTGGTAGATCAGGTAAAATGGGTGCCACGCGAATAAAATCTGCCTTGTGCTCACGACCAAATTGAATCATCTGATCCAGCAGTTGGCTCAAGACATCAAGCCGCTCTGGCAGGGTGATTGGACCATGCGGACATAATACAAAGGTGCCACGCTTAGCTTTAGTTAGAATCACTAAGGCAATGCCCACTAGCTGGCCATTCTCTTCCACCGTCAGGCGTTTAATCTGGTCGCGCTGAAATTCACCCCACGCCCAAGACTGTAAGAACGTATCTGGCTGTTGCTGGTTAATAAACTGGTCCCAACTAGTTTGATCCATTAAGGTAAGGTTGAATAAATTGAATAATACGCTTGGCTTCTTTGGTGCGAATACCGATGTGGCTGGGCAGGTTAATGCTGTGCCGGGCAGCAGCTTCCGCGACTGGGCAACTGCCGGTGACATAGCCAAAGCGCTCCAGGTGACCATCATTGGGCACGATCGGAGCATCGTACCAATCACCTAAAATAATGCCTTGCCGTTTGGCGGCTGCCAACACGTGCGCCCGGTTAGAAACGCGTACACTGTAGCGTAAATAGATCGAATCCGCAAACCAACTAGTCTGTTTTAACTGTTGGTGATAATAAGCAGCGATCGTGCGTCGATGGGCATTAAAGGTAGTTAGTTTTTTAAATTGGTGTTGGGCCAGTTTAGCTAAGCCGTTTGGTAGACGCGCCGGAAAATAAGCGGGTTGTTTACCCAAGCGTTCTGACTGACTGACGGCCAGTGAAATTAATTTTAATCTTTGCGCGACTGGTAATAGTAGTCTAATACTTTTTGCTGCTGCAGTAATAAGCGGGTGAAGTAGTTGTTGTGTTGTCCAGAAGATACTAGGGTAGGGGAGTGTGGGCATAGTAAACGGTTGTTTCGTCAGTAAGGCACCGCCATAGACCGATGAAATTACTTTATCGCGACCAAAACTAAAGATAGCAGCATCGCCAAAGGTGCCAAGCAATTGATCATGATAGCGCGCGCCTAAGGCATGAGCACAATCTTCAATGACGAATAGATTGTGTTGTTTGGCAATAGCCAGCAGCTCAGCTAATTTAGCTGGTGTACCAAAGGTGTGTTGAATGATTAATACTTTACTTTGAGGCGTAATTTTTTTTAAAAGATCACTCGGTGACATGTTCAACGTATCGGACTCAATATCGACATAATTAGGTTTTGCTCCCGCCCACAGAATGGGATTAGGTACAGCATTACAGGTAAAGGCCTGTAGCAAGACTTCATCATCAGACTGCAGTTGTAAAGATTGCAGCAATATTAATAAAGCCGTGCGTCCGGAATTGACAGGCCAAATAAAATTAGTTGTAAAGTAACCTTGTAAGGCTTTGGTTAATTTTTCCTCATCATGACCACGCCGCCATTGCCATGGCTGAAGCAAGGTGTGCAGTGCTAAAGTGACATCGTCACGTTCAACGTTGGGTGATAAGCCGGTAGTGATCATAAGGAAGATAACTAAATGTCTCATCTGGAGCTAGTATCATGGGTAACTGCAACATACCAACGGTATAGGTTTGCTGCTGGTGTTGGATCACATGGTCGCTACCCACACTAATGACAATGCGATCGCTGCCCAGCTCACCATAGCCGCCCATTTTTTTGGTACGCCGGCGTTGTCGCAGCCAATCGGTTGAAGGATCTAACGGTAGCCAGCTCCCATCTGGTAGGTGGGCTTCCACCCACGCATGCATGCTGTTCTGTGGGTAGCCAGCCCAGAAGCCAGCTACTAGGCGGGCTTCAACCTTGGCCGCTGTCAATAAAGAGATGAGATAGACACTAAAACCACCACAATCCACCTCAGGCAGCCGCAGGACATCTTTTAAGCTGTATAACCCAGGAATCGGAGAACCATAGCGTAAGCGAGCGATGGTTTGGTTATAACATTCCTGAATAATGGGTTGGTCGGACGAGCTGGCAAATGGTTTAGTTTCGACCGTGGCAGTAACCGTAGCCTGTGTTCCGTTCGTCACGACAATACAACTATCATGATCTGTCACTGTACCATCGCTTGTCCAAATCAGATTGCGCACCGCTTGTTGTTGGTGTTTGATCGGATAGGGAATAGCGACCACTTGATCAGCTGTCCATGGCCCGACCGTCAGCGTCAGAGCAAACGTTTGTGGTTTTTTATACCGCCAGAAACCAAACATAACTGCCTTAGTATGGCTGATTTTAGCGATTTCGTCTATACTCAAAACCATGCCAGCTGGTCGGTTTCACAATCCATATTTTGAGCAACACACGCAACGTCAACATGCCTGGCGGCGCGATGCTTTGTCCATTGGTGGTAGCGTGGCGTTATTCGTGATTTTAAGTTGGTTTGTATTTGGTTATAAGCAAGTGTTGTCGGCGCGACAGATCGTGATTAGTGGCGAACAGTATTTAACGGTGGATCAAATTGCGGAGGCTACGCGGACAGCTCTGCAACGGCGTCGCTGGTTAGTCCTCAAACAGCGCTTTTTACCGATCTTAGATGAAACTATTTTAGCTGCTGATATCCAGACCGAACTCAGCCAATTTGTGCAGCTCGAATCGATCACGGTTACTACGGATTGGCCGCATAGTATCACAGTGCAAGTAGTTGAGCGTGTTCCGGGCTATGTTTATATAGCTGGTAAAGAATATTACTACTTAGATGTTCATGGCGCGATTACACAAAGCGTGGTTGAGGCCAAGGCTGATCCACATTTTCCACATATTCGGGAGCGGAACAAAAAACGCCAAGTAGCGATTGGAGAAGTCATCTTCCAACCAACCTTAATGGATTTTATTAGTCAGTTGCATGACCAGTTTTCACCCATCACGCAACTAAATATTGCCGAGTACGCTATTTTGCCTGTCAGCTGTCAGGAAAAACAGTATGTTACTGATAAAATCTTTGCCGATGAGATTGCCGGTTCAACTTCAGAAACAGTCAAACAGCAAAAACGGGATATTTTGGACCAACTACAGAATGATCAAATTACCGTTGATCAGAGTTTAGATCTACTCGAAGAAGTGAAGCGCAAAGAACAAGGGGATGAGGAGACTGACACTGGTAACGAAACCTTTATCAAACTAGAGACGGAATACAAGACGGTCAAATGTGATTACCAGACGGTTGTGCGGGATGTGGCTGTAGTCACACAAGAAGGTGTTGAATTGTATTTCGATAGCAGTTTAGATCTGAATCAACAACTAACTAATGCCCAAACGGTTTTGAGTGATGGTGAGACAGATGTAGATACCCTAACCTATATTGACCTGCGCTTTACTGATCGAGCGTACTATCGATAGTTGGAGTCACTAACCCATGTTCGACACGAAAGGCATTAACCATAGCCGGTAGCGTATCACCAGTGGCTTTGCCGCTATCCATGCAGAGTGTTGCGTCAGGCTTTGTGTAAAAACAAGCCACATAGGCATTGTAGTCAATGTACAGCAGTAAGTCATAAATAGCCTCATGATCAGCGGCCAACTCGCTGTCAATTTGCAATAGGTTGTCGTTAGTCGTTAAGATATTATCATTGGCCTTCGTCAGTTTATCAGAGATCGAATCAACAGTTTCAGTGACTTTTTTCAACTTGTTGTAGACATCAGTTGTCGTCCAACTTTTAGCAAATACTGGTAGGCTCACTGCACAGACAATACCAACCAACGTACCAGCTAGGAAAGTAACACGTTTACTCATATTTGTTCTTTGCTTAAGAGTTAATATGCTTAATAATAGCACAAACTAATGCGGCTTTATACCTTTATGTGTCGTATAAGATATATTGTGCGACACAATAGTACTTGCCCACTCGCAAGGGGTTATTGACATTTATCGCAAAACCGCTATACTGCTGCCGCTCTTTGATAACCACTTCCCTATTTCTCTTTATGGAATAGGGGCGGAGCCAGGCAGTTCTCCGTTATCAACGCTCAAAACAATAAGGCTTAGTTGGCCCTTGTTCCCTTCGTCGCTCAGTGCGTCAAAAGGTTTTCTGGAAATGACCTAATAAGGTCATTTTTTTGTTGGTGCAGTATGGACTGTAGATAAATTGTTGTCTGCATCCCGAACTGCATCACGCGGTTCATGGAGTCTCACATGCGTTCCAGTCTATTGACCTCATCCTTGGTCACCTTCCTCACTCTCTTCCCCGCCAAGGCTATGGCGGGCAGCACCTACACCGACCTGGCCACCTGGCAGGCGCTGGCCAGCACGGTCGCCACCGAGGACTTCGAGTCCTACGTGGCGACGGATGTGCCGACCGGCAGCTACCCGGGTGTCACGGCCACGGCCCTGACCGGCAGCGGCTTCGCCTACATCGACTTCACCGGGGACATGTCCCTGTGTGATGGCGACGCTGGTGTCATTCCCACGATCGAGTTCAGTCTCGACGCGGCCTCCACCCTGTTCGGCCTGGTGCCTCAGTCCATGACCTACAGTGGTCAGGTCTGCGGGTACTACTCCGCCAGTTTGGTGGAGTGCCTCTCGATCAAGACTGACGCGGCCTTCACCGGCTTCGAGTTCGCCAGCCTGGTGGATACCGTGGTGTTCGACGCCACGGTCACCGACAGCATCTGTGTCGGTACCATCTACATCGAGGTCGATTTCGACGGCGATGGCTACGGCACGGCTGACGGCGACTGTGATGACGGCGACTCGGGTATCAACCCGGGCGCGGCCGAAGTCGCCTACGACAGAATCGATCAGGACTGCGACGGCGCGGACCTGGATGACGTCGACGGAGATGGCTTCGGATTGATGGATTTTGGGATTTTAGACTGTGACGACACCGATCCCGCAATCAACTCGGACGCCACCGAAGTTGAGGATGGCGTCGATAATGATTGTGACACCCAAATCGACGAGGGAACGCCCGCGTTCGATGCCGACGGCGATGGCTGGGCGGAGCGTGATGATTGCGACGATCTCGATGCCACGATCAATCCGAGTATGGCGGAAGTTGCCTACGACGGGATCGACAACGATTGTGATGGGATCGATGCCGACGATCTCGATGCCGACGGCTACAGCATCGTGGACGACTGCAACGACACCGATGCCACCATCTCCCCCGCCGCTACCGAAAGTGAGGATGGCATCGACCAGAACTGTGACGGGACGGTAGATGAAGGCACTCCGGCTTTCGATGCCGATGGTGATGGTTATGTTGAGCGCGACGACTGCGACGACACAGACGCGACGATCCATCCCAACGGCTGGGACATCGCCTACGATGGGATCGACCAGGACTGTGACGGTGCAGACCTCGACGACGTCGACGGAGACGGCTACAAGGCCAGTGACGTCGTGGGTGGAGACGACTGCAACGACACGAACACGTCCATCAACCCAGGCGCAGCCGAGATCTGGTACGACGGAATCGACCAGGACTGTGACGGAGGCTCGGACTACGACCAGGACGAAGACGGGGAAGACTCCTTTTTCGAGAATGGCGGCAGCGATTGCAATGACAGCGATGCGTCAGTGACCGTCATGACGTGGTACGAGGACTTTGACTATGACGGCTACGGTGGCGCGATTGCACCGTATACCGGTTGCGAAGTACTGGTACCGTGGATTGTGGAAGGTGGCGATTGTGATGATCGTAACTACCTGACCTACCCCGGGGCGACCGAAATTCCGGATGATGGCGTGGA
>CAZSXL010000051.1:1705-7598 GCA_964611225.1 uncultured Gammaproteobacteria bacterium | reverse complement strand
ATTCAGTTTAGTGTCCTACAGCTCGTTCCAGTTTTTACCGATACCCACATCCACCACCAATGGTACGTTTAATGTTACGACCGTTTCCATGATCTCTTTAATCACCCCAGCTTCCGCTTCGGCATATTTTTCTTCTACCTCAAATACCAACTCATCATGGACCTGCAGTAACATAATGGAATGCATGGCTTTGTCTTGTAGTTTTGCCGCAACCGCCAACATGGCTTTTTTGATGATATCCGCTGCCGTCCCTTGCGCCGGCATGTTGATCGCTGCCCGCTCGGCCGCGGCGCGTACTTGCGCCATACCCGATTGCATATCCGGTAAGTAACGCCGCCGTCCAAATAATGTTTCTACGTAACCATGTTTCAACGCAAAGGCTTTGGTGTCCTTCACGTATTGTTCAATCGCTGGATGTAAAGCAAAATAGCGCTGCAGATATTGCTTAGCTTCTTCCATCGAAATCTTGGCATCACGCGATAACCCATACGCACCCATCCCATATAAAATACCAAAGTTGATCGACTTAGCCGCCCGCCGCATCTCCTTTGTTACATCCGCCTCGGCCACAGCGTTCATTTCGGCAGCCGTTTGGGTATGAATGTCGGCTCCACGTTTAAAACCATCAATAAAGGTTTTGTCTGTAGCCAAGTGAGCAATAATGCGTAACTCAATCTGTGAATAATCCAGCGATACTAATACCTTGCCTTTAGGTGCCACAAAGGCGCGCCGAATTTCTCGACCCAGCTCCGTACGAATAGGAATGTTCTGTAGGTTGGGATCTACCGACGACAACCGCCCAGTAGCGGCAATGGTTTGGTTGTAATTAGTATGGATGCGCTTAGTTTGCGGATTCAGTAGTTCTGGTAAGGCATCCACGTAGGTAGATTTCAATTTAGCCACTTCGCGATAATCGCTGACCAAATCGATGATCGGATGCACTCCACGCATTTTTTCTAATTCACTGGCAGCAGTCGAAATCCCCGTTTTGGTTTTTGCTAAACCTTCCGTTTCAATTTTTAAGCGATCAAACAAAATTTCTTTCAGTTGTTTCGGTGAGGCAATATTAAATTCAGTGCCGGCTAGTTTATAGATCTTTTTTTCCAAACCGGTAATAGTATGCGCTAACTCTTTACTCATCTTATTCAGGAATGGAACATCGACTACAATCCCAGCCGTTTCCATGGCTGCTAGTACTGGTATTAAATCTATTTCTAATTGCAAAATCTCCTCTGACTTAGCCTGCTTTACTCTGGGCAGCAGTGTCTCATATAAACGCCAAGTGTAATCGGCATCTTCGGCTGCATAGAATGCCAACTTACGCAGCGGCACCTCCGTAATCGGTCGTTCTAGTTTACCTTTGCCAACCATCTCCTCATAGGGCATCATCTCATAACCTAGCTCTGCAAAGGCCAGTGCATCTAGGCCGTGTCCACGTGTACCAGGATTCAACACGTAAGAGGCCAGCATGGTATCACACACAATCGGATAAACAGTAATATCACTAGTAGCTTGCAACACTTTGTAATCAAATTTGATGTTATGCCCCACTTTACCAATAGATCTATTTTCCAGCACGCCTTGAAATAGCTGCACCAAGCCCGCAATAATGTAATAGGCTTGACCAGGTTTAGTGGCAATACTAAAACCGACCAGCTGACATTGTAATGGGTCCAAACTAGTAGTCTCCGTATCTAAAGCAAAAGTCTCTACAGCTTCTAAGTTTTTGATCAGCGCTTTAGCGGCTGACTCGGTATCAACCAGAGTATAGGTACTATCTCCTAACCAATCTTTTTCGACTGCTGGTTCGGCATCTGGACTAATCGTACTGCCAAGCGTCATTTGACCAGAACTGGTTGGCATGTCGGGTAAATTTTTCAGCAAAGATTTAAATTCAAGCTGCTGTACTAAGCTAACAATCTTAGCGCGATCATATGGTTTTAAGGCCAGCGCATCCAGTGATACGTTAACGGGTACATCACACTTAATCGTAGCCAGTTCTTTAGACAACAGCGCATCAGCTTTACCAGTCATCAGCTTTTCTTTGAGGGCACCTTTATAATCCGCGGCGTGTTTCAGTACTTGTTCAACCGTACCATGTTCAAGCAATAATGTAGTGGCGGTTTTTTCGCCAATTCCTCTAATACCAGGAATATTATCGGAAGTATCACCACGTAAGGCTTTGTAATCGATCACCTGATCAGGGGTGAGACCATTCAATTTACGTTTTACTTCCTCCGTGTCATACACCACTGTATCACTCACTCCTTTACGCATCGCATACACAAACGTGTGGTCGTTTACCAATTGCAAAGTATCCATATCACCGGTGACAATATAGGTCTGGACTGCTGGCGGCATGTGCGCAGCGATTGTGCCCAGTAGATCATCGGCTTCAAAACCGGGTTTAGTGAAAGTAGCAAAGTTAAACGCTTCCACTACTTCATGTACCAGTGGAATTTGCGCATACAATTCATCTGGTTGCTTCTTACGCGTCGCTTTGTACTCTTTATATTGTTTATGGCGAAAGGTTGGGCCAGGAGCATCAAACGTCACCGCCACATGGGTGGGTTTTAAATCGCGCAAGACTTTAAATAGAATCGTCAAAAAACCGTAGACGGCATTAACGACCATACCATCTTTGGTGGCCAGGGGCGGTAGGGCATGAAAGGCGCGGTGGATTAACGCATGCGCATCAATCAGCACCAATTTCTGTTTGGGTTTAGACATGCGGGCAGTATAACAGCCCTATGGATTTACTGAAACAAACCCATCAATCGAAACCACAAACTACGGTGAGCAACGCCCATATAGATTGGGTCACCACCGTACTGCATCCGCACGATTGAGTATTCAATGGACATTTTTTTATTTTTATTTTAGGACTAACGACGGCTGTTGATTAATACAATGATATCAGAAAAAAGGGATTACGTCAACCAGATTTACCTTACCCCAAACCCGACCCCCCCTTAATCCCCCTCCTTTCAGGAGTGGGAGAAGATCTCGCCCTCTTTCCTGAAAGGAGAGAGGGATGGGGAGAGAGGTCTAGGGGCAATATGAAAAGAAAAAAATTCATGGTATGCTCTAGGTATGTTCTCCAAGAAGCCACTCACCAGGCTACAGTCCACCCAACGCTTTGGCAAAGTGGATGCACCAGCTGTATCCGAAGAAACCCTGGAACAATTTCATAGTTTATATAACCGCTCCGTTGAAGGGGCTGATACTATCCATGCCTTAGTGTTGGGCGCCACACCGGAGTTGCGCGATATTGTCCTATCCTATGGTCACACGCTCACCACAGTTGATCGTGATGTAGTTGCCGTGGAAGAGAAGACAAAACAGATGCACTACGCACATCATCCGAATGAAGAAATCGTTAGCGAAGATTGGCTAACTGTCCACTTTCCTAAAGCGACCTTTGATGTGGTACTCGGCGATGGTGTGCTGACGGCGTTAGACCAAAACGACCAACGTGTACTGCTCGACCATATCCATGATTGGCTCAAACCCACTGGCAACATGTTACTGCGTGAAGGTACTGTTTTACATCGACGTCCCCGTTATGCCCCTAGTGTCCATGTGCATGAATACCGCACGGGGCAATATAGCTTGTTCGATTTATTCTTTGGACTAAGACTGCACAACCAGAACTTCAAAGCCATTGATGTCGAAACACGTAAGACCTACTTAAGAAACTTTAATGACAAGATTAAGGAGTACTACGACGATGGGGTCTTAGCCAAACAAGAGTACGATCAGTTGCTTAATGTTGGCTCTGAATTGGAACATACCTTACTGCGGAAGGAAGACCTGGAGAACTTAATGAAGCAGTTGTTCTTCCCGCAGGATGTGATTCACGATATTGGTTCGGGACATTTGAGCCCGTGGTACTTTTTTTTGAACCAACCCACCGGCCAAGTAACCCTCCCCAAGCACCTGCCTTTGCAACGATCCAATTACGTACAAGAGCTTTTAGCCAAGGAACGCGCGCTACCTGCAGACTAACGGCTAGGGCACCAGCAACAATCGCCAACCACATTAGCCAACGCATGTTCGATGCTGAAGTGCTATTGCTAGCGGGCACACTTAGTTGCTGATCCGAACTAGCATAGGCGGCTGGCACTACGGCATCACGCATAGCGGCCGCTACCGATGTTACTGCTGTATCATTACTAACGTCGGTTGTCGCGCGTGGCCAAACTTGGATAGCATCATCCGTACTAACCAAGATACCCAGCACGGTTACTAATTCACCCTCTACAAATGTGCTACTACTGATATCGGCACCTCGTTTCAGATACACCTCCCAATCATTATCCAAAACAATAGTACTGCCAGATTTACTTTCCACTTCGCCGCTCACTTGTACTAATCTGCCAGCATCGGCCGCCACATAACTTTCTACCACTAATGGAGTGATCGTATCTACTTGACCGGTCACAACGATATCACTGCTACTAGCAATGTTTATTTTGGCTTCACCATTACTGGTTGATGTTTTACCGGTAATGGAAATAATGTCGCCGATGGCCAAAGTAGGGAATGATTTACTGGATGAATAGATTTGAATACCACTAGTCTCATCCTGGACATAAAAGTAATTACTACTATAGGTATCAGGTAACACCAAGACCACACCTGTAAATGTGACCGTTTCACCGGAAGCTAATTGTTTGATAGCGACAATCGATAAACCATCCTCCTCTTGTTCTTCAGCAGTAGTCGTAGTGGTAGTAATATCTTCTGCATCGGACTCGGCGGTACTCTCTGTAGTCACCTCACTCGTAATCATGTTGGCAGCATCTGGCGTGAGTGTAGTTGTCCACTGCCATGCATCATTGACTAAAGCATAGCTCTGCCCAGTTTCGGCTGCTGGGTACTCCACTTCTGAGATGACCTGGTTTTGCGGGTCATATAACTGAATGATTTCTCCAGAATTATTTAAAGAGATACCTGTGTCAGTCACGGGAAAGGTCAAATAACTTCCAGCCTTAAACTCTAGACTGTCTGTAATCACATACTCATGTCCACCATCAGTCAGCATCCAACCGTACAAGTCCACTGTCTCACCAGTATTGTGTAACTCAATCCACTCGTCGGTAGCATCAGAACCCTCTGGATCTGGTAATAACTCAGATAGTTCGATGTCTGTAGAATATTCGTAACTAGGTGGCAGTTCAGTTTCGGTGGTTGTGTCATCATCAGTAATTGCATCATCTTCATTTGCATCATCATTGGTTGTATCAACAGCCGCTGGAAACGTGTTGGCCAGATAGGGTGTTAGTTCAGCCGTCCATTGCCAAGTATCATCCTCTGTCAGTGCATAGCTAGTATCTTCATCAGCGCCATCTTCATACGATACGCTATCTAGTTCTGTTCCATCTGGCTGGAGCAATACCACGGTTTCACCAGTATTATTCAAAGAGATATTACTGTCAGATCGGTACCAAACATAATAGTGTTTGGCACTGATGGCTCCACTCAAGGTATAGGTTTTTCCAGACGCATCTTGTAGTTGCCAACCAGCCATGTCCACCGACTCGTCTCCACTGTTATACAACTCAATATACTCATCTTCCGTTTCACTGGTTGATGGGTTGGGTAACAGTTCAGACAAGCCGATAGCGGTACTAAATGGACCAACCGGAGTACTATCTTGGGTAGTTTCATCAGTAGTCTCACTAGTTGGCTCATCGTCGGTGCAGGCTAAGCTCACCAAAGGGCTAAAACCAACCAGCACAATGCAACTGATCCACATTGTTTTCCAGACTGTTTTCGACAGTATTTGCTGCAGTTTTTTTGTAGTGTTGTGTAAAAACATAAACGCGACCCCTACTTGGTCGCGCTCTTTCTATTGGTAGATTACTCCTAAATGAGGAGCGTGTCAAAT
>CAZSXL010000051.1:0-1605 GCA_964611225.1 uncultured Gammaproteobacteria bacterium | reverse complement strand
ACACCAATGGGAGTGTACGTCATACCGGTAGCATCCAGTTGCACCGTCAGATCCGCTAAGCTATCTGGATAAACGCCGTGCTGACTGTAATAATCCGTCAACGCAGACTGCACTAACTCCGCCCGCACTTGCAACGCCGCATCTTCCGCTGATAATTCTACCTCTATTGTAGTTCCAGTGGTTTCTGTCGTAGTTTCTTCCGTGGCTTCTGGAACCCCTTCTGAGTTTTCTGTGATTCCAGCTTCGGTGTCCTCTGAAATTTCTTCAGCGTCTTCATTTATTTCAGTATCTTCAGCGATCCCTTCTGCGATCTCAACCAATTCCTCTTCCGTAAAACCATATTCTAATAAAATAACCTTACCGACCTCGTCAGTTTGCAGGCTGACCTGAACACCAGTGGAACAACCACAAGCCGCACAGCTAAAAAACCCACTGGCTGGAGCAGTCACTTCGATCGCAGCAATCGTCACACCAAGCTGTTCATAATAATCAGTAATAGTGGTTTCTTGCAGTGTATCACCCCATGGTTTGTCGTTACACTGGGTTGGATAGTAATTCAACCAATACGTCTGTGCTGCTGTTTCTGTGCTCACAGTTAGCGGTTGTAACTGACAACCAGCTAGTAATAGGAGTGCTGATAACAAACTCAAACGTTTCATCTGTATACTATAGCACATTGACAAGCATTGCTGAATTCGATAGCGTAGCGGGGCAGGCCGACGTGGCGGAATTGGCAGACGCGCATGGCTTAGGACCATGTTCTTCACGGATTGAGGGTTCGAGTCCCTCCGTCGGCACACATGTTTATTCTCCAGGTCATCATTTCATTCATTGCAGGTGGTTTGTTTATTTCCTTACAAACCTTACTAGGAGAACGGGTACCTATCCGTTGGCGCGGCGCAATCTTATCACTCCCATCGACCATGGCGTTGAGTTTTCTTTTTATCGGTCTGACCAAAACAACGGCGGTGATGCCAGAAGTTGTACAGTTCTTTCCGGCGGCATTAGCAGCAGATTACATCTTCGTTTTAGTGTTTGTACTACTATCACGTTATTCGCTCCCGATCAGTTTAATCGGCGGATTAGCTGGTTGGGCTGTGTATGCTGCCATCGCCTTACGTTATCCACCCACTAGTTTTGCATTAGGAATATTAGTCTACTTTTTACCGGTTGTGGTTGTGAGCTATTGGTGGATTAAACACTTACCACAAGTATCCCAGTTGCTGCCCGTAACGATGACTTGGCAACGGATTACTATCCGCGCCTTATTAGGTGGTAGCGTGATTGCCACTGTGGTGATACTAACACACACCTTGGGCAATATTTGGGGCAGTCTCTTCTCTGCCTTTCCGGCCGCCTGGTCTTCTACTTTTATTATTTATTACTTGGTACACGGCAAAACCATTATGCCAGCTGTTGGTAAAGCGCTCTTCTTTCCGGGAATATTTACCTTTATGATTTACGCTTACACTGCCTCGCTCACTTTCCCTCGCTTAGGTATTTGGTTAGGTACTGCGGTGTGTTATCTAGCAGTGATGATTGTATATAGCATCATGCATCTTTATCACTCTAGACGTTAGCTGATGTGGAATGCACTCGCGCCTA
>CAZSXL010000050.1:0-7625 GCA_964611225.1 uncultured Gammaproteobacteria bacterium | reverse complement strand
GTCAATGACGTCAATGAGGCGGACGCCAAAAGCGTGGTGGATAAAGTTAAAGCCTTACTGAACCAATGAACCAACGTTCCCTCATTATTGTAAAGCCAGATGCTTTACAACGTAATTTACTTGGAGAAATTATCCACCGCTTTGAGCGTAAAGGTCTGAAGTTGATCGGTTTAAAGATGGTGCGGATTGATGATGTTAAAATCGTCGAGCATTACTCTCACCATGCGGATAAACCCTTTTTTGCCGGTTTAAAAAAATTCATGCAATCATCCCCAGTCGTGATGATCGTGTTAGAAGGCTTTGAAGCCATTGATGCGATTCGTTTGATTGTTGGACCCACCAAAGGTCGGGCCGCTGATGCTGGTAGTATTCGGGGTGATTTTGCCATGAGTGTGCAATATAATATTATACATGCTTCGGATTCCGACGAATCCGCCAAACAAGAAATTAGCCGGTTCTTTTCCGGTGACGAGTTATTTGACTACGAAAAGATCGACCTCGATTATATTTACGGTGCCGACGAGCGGTAATTTTAGGGTATCTCAGGCTATAATTTGACAGAAAAGAATTGGTAGCTTATAATCCCAAACAGATATGAATAACACGCAACAATACTTTAGCTGGTTCTGGTATACAATGCTCCGAAGGGTGCGCGTGTTCTCTGTAGTCAACGACTAAATTAAACAGAATTATAAGAACACTACCAGGCCTTTCGGAGCATTTCCGGAAGGTCTGTTTAGTTAATACAAACATATTATGATCATCGTTATGCAAGAAAACGCACCCAAACAACACGCCCTAGCGGTGGTGCAACATGTCCAAGAACTCGGTTTAAAGCCAGTTTTGCTGGAAGGTACCGAACGTAATGTCATCGCTGTCATTGGGGATGAACGCATCATGGACATGCATATCATCAACTCGCTTGATGGTGTGGAAAAAGTGATGCCTGTGTTAGCACCATTTAAGCTAGCCTCTAAAGAGCATGCTAAGAATAAAACCTCCATTACGATTGCACCGGGAGTAACCATTGGTGATACCCAAATTGCGATCATGGCTGGAAATTGTGCTGTCGAGAATTTAGCAGTATCACTGGCTACTGCCCAAGCGGTGCAAACAGCGGGCGCTATTATTCAACGTGGCGGAGCGTTCAAACCGCGTTCCTCACAATACTCTTTTCAAGGTTTAGGTGAAGAAGGCCTATTGGTATTGCGGGAAGTAAAGAAGCAAACCGGCCTGCCGATTATTACTGAAATTCTGGATCCGCGTCATCTAGAGTTGGTGGCCGAGCACGCTGATATTTTACAGGTTGGTACGCGCAATATGCAGAATTTCGAATTACTGCGTGAACTAGGCCAGATCAAAAAACCAATTCTGCTCAAACGCGGTATGGCCGCTACCATTGAGGAGTTCTTGATGTCTGCTGAATATGTGTTAGCTAGTGGCAACCCTAATGTCATTCTATGTGAGCGTGGTATTCGCACGTACGAAACCGCGACTCGGAATACCTTAGATATTTCCGCCATTCCAGTGTTGAAAAAAATGACCCATCTGCCAGTAATTGTGGATCCATCGCATGCGGCTGGGAAGCGTGATTATGTCGGCGCGTTGGCCAAAGCCGCCATTGCTGCCGGCGCTGATGGGTTGTTGTTGGATGTCCATCCGGAACCACCAAAATCGTTAGTGGATCCTGATCAGGCCTTGAACTTTGAACAGTTCGCCGCGTTGATGGTCGATATTAAGAAAATTGCTGAAGCCGTTGGCAGAACAGTATAGACCCTATGTTCTACCGCAAGTTTGTCCAACCGATTGAATACCAACCAGCCCTGGAAGCCTTTCGCCAGTATAGTACTTCGGTTCCTGGTATTCTCTTTGAGTCAGCAGATATTGCGCCGGTGTATGGACGGAAAAGTTTGTTTATTGTTGATCCAGTATTATCCGTGGAAGGTCAGGAAAAGATGATTAAGTTAACAACCTTAAGACCTGGTGGAGATATTATTCAACAACAACTACCAACTACCATTCCCTCGTTACGGGCGCTGTTTGAAGCAATCCACACAGATGACCCATATTTTGGATTATATGGTATGTTTAGTTACGATTTTGTCCGACAGTTTGAAGTGTTACCAGATCAGCATTCACATTTGACTGTACCAGATTTTCAACTCTATATTCCTGATCTGGTGTTTGTGTATGATCATCTTAAAGAAACAGCTGAATTGCATTACTACCAACTGACTGAGCTCACGCTGGCAGAGCGTTTGCAGCAATTACCCAAACAGCCACAGTTGTTAGACTTTAGTGTTGGTACCATGCAACCAAACATCAGTCAGGTAGATTTTGAAGCCTTGATCCAGAGGGCTCAGGAACATATGAAAGTGGGAGATATTTTTGAAATTGTATTGTCGCGTAAATTTACCGCCGCCTTTACTGGATCGTCTTTGGGCCTGTATCAACAGTACCGTGAAGTGAATCCATCGCCCTATATGTTCTACATTCGTACTCCAGACCGGACGTTACTGGGGGCATCACCAGAGATGTTTGTACGGGTGGAGGCTGGCACGGTGATGACACGACCCATTTCTGGTACGGCCGTACGCAGCAATGATGCCGTGACGGATTATGAGCATATGTTAGCACTACTTAATAGTCCAAAAGAAAAAAGCGAGTTAGATATGTTGATTGATTTAGCCCGGAATGATTTAGCTAGAGTTTGCCAGCCCGGTATCCAGGTGTCCGATTATCGTTATGTAGAAAAGTATTCCAAAGTGATGCATACGATTGCCCAAGTGACTGGCCAGTTAGATACCGAGCATTATATTGCCTACGATGCTCTGACAGCCTGCTTAAATGCTGGCACGTTAACTGGCGCCCCAAAGATTAGGGCGATGGAACTAATTGAAGAACTGGAACCATCACGCCGCGGCTTGTACGGTGGTTGTATGGGGTATCTGACTTTTAACAATGAACTGAATACCGGCATTACCATTCGCTCGGCCGTGATTGAGAACGGCACAGTCACAACTCAAGCCGGCGCCACGGTGTTGTTAGATTCCACACCGACGGCTGAATTTAAGGAGACCGAGCACAAAGCCTCCGCTTTGTTGGGAGTGTTAGCGAAAGAACGCTTATGAAATCAAAGCTGAAACCAAATGTAGTGCTGATTGATAACTTTGATTCATTCACGTATAATTTGGTGGATTATTTACGTCAGTGTGGTGCCATGGTTACTGTATTCCGCAACACCACCCCGATCGCTAAAGTAAAACAAGCCCAACCTGATTTAGTCGTCTATTCACCAGGGCCTGGTAACCCTAGCCAATCCGGGCATTTGTTGGAGTACATCAAGACATTTACTGGTGTCTATCCCCAGTTTGGTGTCTGTTTGGGATTACAGGCCATGGTAGAAGCCTTTGGTGGTAGTCTGCAAGTGCTCAAAAAACCGATGCATGGTAAGGCATCACTAGTGCAGCATGATGGCGGTAGCATTTTTACTGGTTTACCGAATCCATTAACGGTTGGGCGGTATCATTCTTTGGCGGCTGATCAGGTACCGCCGGAGTTTGTGGTGTCCGCCCGCAGCCTAGATGATGATCAAGTGATGGCCATTCGACATAAGACCTTGCCTATTGAAGCAGTGCAGTTTCATCCGGAATCAATCCTAACTGCTAAGGATGGGCTAGGCTTGCAGCTGATCCGTAATGTCTTGGAGGTATTATGAAGTCGATTGCTGCCTTAATGGATGGCCAAATGAGTTTTGACGATGCCAAAGCTTACGTTGTTGAACTATCTAACCGCCCGGTGACGGTTGATCTGTTGTTAGCATTGGCCTCACAACTGCGTGATCGCATGATAAGGATTAATCTAGGTAAACCGGTGTTGGATACCTGTGGTACCGGTGGTGACGGCCAGAAAACCTTTAATATTTCTACGGCCGTAGCTTTAAAGTGTGCTGCATTGGGTTTGCCAGTTGCCAAGCACGGCAATGTAGCCGCTACCTCTATTTCCGGCAGTGCGGATGTTTTACAGCACTTGGGAATCCCAATTGACCTGACCGGTCAAAGCGCTATCGATTATTTTAATCATCACAATTTTTTATTTTTATTTGCCAAACTGTACCACCCGGCGATGAAACAGGTAGCGCCGATTCGCCAAGCCCTTGGTACACGTACAATTTTTAACATTTTAGGTCCGTTGTGTAATCCAGCCGGAGCTGAGTATCAATTAATTGGTGTAGCTGATGAGAAGTTGGCAATGCCAATGGGTGAGGTTTTGCTCACCTTGGGTTCTAAGCATGTAGTGGTTGTGCACAGTGCAGATGGTTTAGATGAGGCGAGTATCGCTGCACCTACTATCGTTTATGATTTTCGTCCGGGTAGCGTGCAGACATTTACCATTACACCAACTATTAGCTATCCACTATCAGCCATTCAAGTGACTTCTGTAGAACAGAGTGCACAATTGATTACTCATCCCACGCCAGCCGCCCAAGCCGCCATTGATCTGAATGTACGGTTAGCCATGTACGCTGCTGATGTCACTGACCACTATGAGTAAATTTCTTGATGCTATGCTGGCGGCTAACGGCCAGGGGATTATCGCTGAATACAAACGAGCCTCACCTAGTCTTGGCGATATTAATTTGAACGTCACAGTAGAACAGGCGGTACAAACCTATCAGAACAATGGTGCTACCTGTTTATCGATTCTGACAGAACCAATCAAGTTTAAAGGCGACATTGACTTCATTCGCCGCGCCAAAGCAGTTTGCTCATTACCGATTTTACGGAAAGATTTCATTACCACTGCACAGCAAGTATACGATACCAAGGCAGCTGGGGCGGATGCCATGTTATTGATTGTAGCGCAATTATCTAAGCAACAACTGATTGATCTTAACACATTGGCTCTGGAACTAGGCTTGGATACATTAGTTGAAGCCCATTCATTAGTAGAGTTAGAGCAAGCGATTGCTTGTCAGCCATCCTTAGTCGGTGTGAATAGTCGAAATTTAAAGACGCTAGCTATTGACCTGACCTTATTTGATCAACTGATCAATCATATTCCTGATCAGGTGGTGACGATTGCTGAATCTGGGATCACTAATGCACAGCAGCTGCAGCATGTGCGGGAGTTAGGGTTTGACGGTGCTCTCATTGGAACCTATTTTATGAAACAGTTATGAAACTAAAAGTCTGTGGTATTACCAACGAAGCCGACGCACTCGCCGCTGCCCAAGCGGGTGTGAACTATCTTGGTTATATTTTGAACTATACCGCTAGCCCTAGATTTGTCTTGCCCCACACTGTGTGTAGCATCATCCAAAGAACCAAACAATTGTACCCGACTGTCCAACATGTTGCGGTACTTGTTAAGCCAACTGATCAACTGATTGCTGAGGTAGAGCAGTTAGATCTTGATCTATTGCAAATTTATGGAGCCATTCCCAGTAATGTCACTAGACCAATTTGGCAAAGTGAAGTTGGTGGTGTATCGCAACCACAATCTCAACTGGTCACGATGCTGCATTGCGATGCTGGGTTTGGTAGTGGGAACACCTTACCAGCGGATGTGTTGACACAATTGCGACCAGCGCTGCCATTAGTGATTGCCGGAGGCATTACGGCAGATAATGTCCGGGAGATTATCCGGTTGTGTCAGCCAACAGTAGTAGATGTGAGTAGTGGAGTAGAGTCTGTACCCGGCAAGAAAGATATTAATAAAATTTATGCACTACAACGACTTATTTTTTAAAAACAGCATTGAACCTGACGCACAAGGTCATTTTGGCGCGTTTGGCGGCCAATATGTGCCAGAGTTATTAATTCCGGCATTGCAGGAATTAACGGCAGCCTACGAGCAAGCCAAAGCGGATCCCAGTTTTAAAACTGAACTAGTCGATTTATTACAGAACTATGTGGGTCGACCGTCACCCTTGTATTTTGCCGAGCAGTTAACCAAGCAATTAGGTGGGGCCCAAATCTATTTCAAAAATGAGGGCTTGAACCACACTGGAGCTCATAAGATTAACCATTGTGTTGGGCAAGCGATCTTGGCTAAACGGATGGGAAAGAAACGCTTGATTGCGGAAACAGGTGCAGGACAACACGGTGTAGCCACAGCGACGGTGGCGGCTAAGTTTGGCTTGCAGTGCACAGTGCATATGGGTGCAGTGGATGCTGCCCGTCAGGCGCCTAATGTGTTTTGGATGAAACTGTTGGGAGCAAAAGTAGTCATTGTGGAAACTGGTAGCAAAACCTTAAAGGATGCCGTCACCAGTGCTTTGCAAGATTGGATGGGAGATCCGAATGATAGTTATTATCTGCTCGGTTCGGCTTTGGGTCCACATCCGTATCCAATGATGGTGCGTGATTTCCAGAGCGTGATTGGTTTAGAAGTGAAGCAGCAGTTACCTCAATTGCCGGATGTATTAATAGCGTGTGTGGGCGGTGGTAGTAATTCCATTGGATTATTTAACGCTTTTATTGATGAACCGTCAGTGCGTTTGGTTGGCGTGGAAGCGGCCGGTGCAGCTCGTTTAGAGGGTACACCACGGCAAGGTGTGATCGACGGTTACAAATCATTTTTTCTGCAAGATGCCGATGGCAATCTAGCAGCTACGCATAGTGTGGCTGCGGGCTTGGATTATCCAGGCATTGGCCCGGAGCATGCGTTGTTACATGCTACTGGTCGAGCAGAATATGTCTCTATCAATGATGATGAAGCATTAGCGGCTGTACAAACTCTGGCTAAGACCGAAGGGATCATCCCAGCCTTAGAATCAGCCCATGCTATTGCCTATGCCCTGAAATTGGCTCCGCAATTAGATCAAGATAAAGTAATGGTAGTGAATGTTTCGGGAAGAGGCGATAAAGATTATTTTATATTATCGACCTCTCTCCCTAACCCTCTCTCCTTTCAGGAGAAAGGGAATAGTATTTACCCCTCCAGCAAGGAGGGGGCAGGGGAGGTCGATTTATGAAATTAATGACCCACGTAGTGATTGGTTACCCATCACTGGAGCAAACCTATGATCGTGTAAAACGCATGGTGGAGGCTGGTGTGGATATGATTGAATTACAGATTCCGTTTTCGGATCCACTAGCCGATGGCCCGGCCATTACGGCGGCGAATCAAGCGGCTTTAAAAAACGGCGTTACGGTTGAACGTTGTATTGAATTTGTGAATCGAGTCACTAAAGAATTTCCCATCCCATTCATTATTATTGGATACTACAATACCTTACTGCATCACGATATCAGTTTACTCAAATCTGCAGCAGCGATTACGTTCCCAGATATTCCTGTGACCGAAGAGCCCTATGAACACTATCTGGAGAAAGCCCATGCCGCTGGTTTAAAAGTCATTCAACTGGTCTCACCGACTACGACCGTGGAACGCTTAAAGCAAATTTCTGCTGTGGCGGAGTACTATGTGTATTGTGTCGCACGATATGGGGTGACGGGGGCGGGTGATCAGTATGCTGATTTAAAAAAGTATCTGGATCAAGTGCGGGCTCATATCACCGTGCCGCTGGCGGTTGGTTTCGGTATTAAAACGCCCGAACAAGTAGCCGCTTTACGTGGTTTAGCGGATATTGCCGTTGTCGGTAGTGCTTTATTGCCGTA
>CAZSXL010000049.1:0-7666 GCA_964611225.1 uncultured Gammaproteobacteria bacterium | reverse complement strand
AGTCATCCAAAGTTATCTACAGGGGGGTGGTGCATTGCTAACTTGATTTTTCCCCCACCTCAACCCCACCAATTTCGTGGATTTCGACCAGCGACGACAGGGGGATGAAATGTGGTTAAGTCAGACGATTTAGGGCTTGATTTAGGCTGAATTTTGGGGTAGAATGGGTTTATGAAATCAAAAAAAGAAGCTATTACCTTATTTCAAGGTAGCCAGATCAGGCGCTATTGGGATGCAGACAAGGAATTGTGGTATTTTTCGGTTATTGATGTGGTTCGTGTATTAACTGACAGTGCAGATGCAAGAAAATACTGGAATAAGTTGGCAGAACGACTACGTAAAGAGGGAAGTGAGTCGGTGACAAAATGTCACCAACTGAAATTGCAGTCATCAGATGGTAAATATTACCTAACGGATGCAGCTGATACCGAAACCATGCTGCGACTGATTCAATCTATTCCTTCCCAAAATGCAGAACCATTTAAGCTCTGGCTGGCACAAGTGGGTTATGAACGGCTGGAAGAAACAGCCGACCCAGAATTAGCTATTACTCGGGCTCTCAAAACCTATCTCAAAAAAGGGTATAGCTTGAATTGGATCAATCAACGGTTGAAAAGTATTGAGATTCGTAAAGCTTTGACGGACGAATGGATTCAACGTGGTGCTAAAGAAGGTTCAGAATTTGCCATCTTAACAGATGAAATCACTAAGGCTTGGGCTGGTCTAACGACTAAACAATATAAAAATCTAAAAAATCTCAAGAAAGAAAATTTACGAGACAATATGACCAATTTGGAATTGGTTTTAAATATGTTAGCTGAAACCGCCACGACGGCAATCCACCAGAAAGATGATTCCCAAGGTGTACAAAAATTAAAGAGCGATGCCAAAGCCGGCGGTGATATTGCTGGTGGTGCCAGAAAGAAATTAGAAAAGCGGTTGGGTCGGTCAGTGGTATCAAAAAAGAATTTTTTGCATCAGCCGGAAAGTCGGAAGAAATTGAAACCGTGACAAAATGTCACGGTTTGAAATAGCCCTACCTGAAGTGTGGGGTTGGTTTATTTTTTGGTATTGACAAAACTTAAAAAATCCCTATACTGCCAGCGCGGTTATCGACCGTCTTCTTCCCCAAACCAAGGTACGCCCATGTTGTTGAGCTCAGAAGCTCTCCGTAGTCTGTTCTGGTGTGATCCTCGCTACGACATTGCTGCACTACTCGTTCCTGGTGGCCTCACTGGTCGCCGAGTGGAGTTCCGGCGCTGTGATGGCTGCGGTGGTGATGGACGTCTGTACATCAACAGCGTCTTCGCCATCAACTGCCACTCTCACGGTCCGTGGCGCCAGGTGCTGCCCAACCTCGAGCAGGCGCTCGATCCGGCAGCCTTCCGCGCCGTGCGCCTCGCGGTGCACAAGGCCACCTGGATGCATGGCTACGAACCCGTCCCCGGCATGCTGGTGCTCGCCAGTCGCGCAGACGTGGCCAGGTACGGCCGCGGACGCGACGATGTGGTGGAGGAGATGCGCGGACTCCTCGATGAGGCCCTTCGGTTCGGAGGTGACAACCGCTGATCGCTATTTAGGAGGACCATACAGGCTCGTCTCACTTCGGTGCAGGCGAGCCTCGGTTCTTTTCTATAAGGAATCTGGAAATACAAAAATCAGCCTAGATTTAATTAGGTAGGGTGGGGGATGCGCTGGCGACCAGTCCGCATCCCGTGATTCACCCCTACATCGTTCCGATGCTCACTCCGCGTTGTCCGCCAGGCCGACGGTATCGTTGAGCAGCAGCGACACCGCGCGGAAGTAGTGGCGGGAAGCGTCGGGGTTCTGCCGCCGGAGATCGACGAAGCGGTCGAGGCACTGCTGCAGGATGTCGCACAGACCGACGGTGCCGGGCGCCATCATCTTGCCGATGCCGAGCAGACGCCTGGCCTGGCCGACGTAGTGGTTGGGGTCGCGATCCGAGTAGCCACGGATGTAGCCGATCACCACTGCTCCCCTCAACTCTGGGGCAGCGATCAGGAAGGCCTGGAGGGCGGTGGTGAGTTGGCTGAACTCGTGGTCGAGCGAGCTCCGGTCTGCTCCGGCCGAGACAGCCGCATTGAACGCGGCTTCGATTTCAGTCCGGCGAGCTTCCGCTTCCGGGATTTGCAACAACAACATCTTGATCCTCTTGCTCCACAATCCCACAATCTCAAGATCTGGGGGACCTGCTGGGTAGGTGATGGAACAATTTTACCAGCAGCTCTAAGTACAGTATCTGGTTACTATTATTAAAGCTGCTGGCAAACTGGGGTGAATTTTCAATGTCCTCCGCACACGTCTTACCTGAATTTGATACTAGTGTCAACCCTATGTTTTACACATGTGGGTTAACCTTCTACAATTCAGATAATCGATTAAATCAATCAAATAAATTTAGATGTATGCAAGAAATCCGCGTAAAGTGCCACGACCGGTATGAACCAGACAACTTAAATTGCACATAATTAAAGTAGCTGATAACATAACCTTATGGGATACAAAGGATCATTCATCTGCCAAGACTGTAAAAACGAATTTGAATCACGTGAAGGCGGTGGTATGATGTTTCTTGAATACCGCTGTGTGGCCTGTGACACCATTAAGGCTGTACCCAGTAATAGACGTTTGCCATACGATCAATATGTGCGCCCTACAGCTGAGCAGGTTGGCACTTGCGAACAATGCAGCGGTGAGTTGCGCTCAGATTTGCAGCCAATGTGTCCAAGCTGCAAATCACGCAATGTCAAACAGGGTGGCAGCGCGTCGGATCAATCCATAAAGTACGATTAGGTGTGGGGTTAAGCGCCATTGGGTTCGCTGTCCGCGCTGTGTAACAGCGAATAAAGTAAGCGATAAGTAATATGAAATCCAAGAATCTGATTGAAGTCACAGATTTTTCACAGCGGGAATGGATCAAACTGATTCGTGACGCCATTGCATACAAAAAAAATCCACACCGCACACCCAACCGTTTGAAACACAAACGCATTGGCTTAGTGTTCGATAGTAATTCCTTACGGACACGGTTATCGTTTGAAACCGCTACACACTTGCTTGGCGGCACATCCTATTTTATTGATGTGGAGCAGATTACCCACGAAAAAGATGGCACCAGACGGGAATCGTTTGAAGATATTATTGACACGATGGATCGGATGGTGGATGCTTATGTGTTGCGTGATTACTCACAGGAGATGTTTACCATTTTCAAGCGAAAAAAATACCCTCCATTTATTAACGGCTTTTGCCAGGTCGGTCACCCCTCGCAAGCCTTGGCTGATCTGGCGGTGCTTACCTGGAAGAAAGGGAGTTACCATAAACTAAACTATACTGGGGTTTGCCCAGCCGCTGGTAGTGGTGTGATGGAATCCTTTGTCTATGGAGTATTATTGTTAGGACAAAGCATTACCCTCATTACTGAAACGGGAAAGTTTAAAGGGAAAAATAAGGATTTTCACAGCCAAGTAAAACGATTATGCATAGCTCATGGCGGGACGTTTAGTACAACGAAGGCAATCAAAGATGCCGTAGCTAAGGCCGATGTGTTGTATGTCGATGAATGGTGGGAAAATACGGCACAATATTTAGAGCGCGACATTGGCAGATATAAAGTTGACCAAAAGTTTTTAGCAAATGCAAAAAAGGATTTAGTGATCATGCATTGTATGCCGGCACATCCTGGTCGAGAGATATCACATGAAGTGATGCGTTCTGATCGATCAATCATTTATGATGAAGCTGAATTTCGGGTGTATTCAGCCATGGCACTATTATCTTATCTCAAATAGCCATAACCCTATGCAAGAGATCCGCGTAAAATGTCACGACCGGTATGAACCAGATAACTGGACAGTAAACGGTTTTAAGATTACTTCAGCCGAGGGGATGGAGGCAATTCAAGGTGCCTTGAACAAAGGACCGATTATTATTCAACACTGGTTCTATCGTGGCGCATCATCACCGTTTGTGTTAGTAGTGGAAGTGATGGCTGAATTCATCAAGTATGTGGAAACTAAAACGTCTGCCGGCGATATTTTGTCGGTCTGGAGTTTTCCCGAAGTCTGTACTAAAGACAATTATGTGGTGGAGGGTAAAGTACCTGATTTAGACGGTACCACACCGGAAGGTGGAGCGTATTAATGTGTTATACTGACTCCATGCAAAAATGTACCATCTGCCAATTGGGATCCTGGGTGGTGGGCTTAAGCGCTATTGGCTTCGCTGTCTGCGCCTGGCTTGGCTACGCATTGCCGACTAGCATGATCGCTAAAGTTATCTACGTCATGATTGTGTGTATTGCCGCTAGTTTTTTGTATTACCAAATTGTTCCGTGCCCACGTTGTGTGGCAGTGAATAAAAAATCTTGACATCCGGCTTCTAGTTCCGTACCGTGGGTAAGCCAATTCCGGCTTTCATCCAGGTGACTCATGTCCGCTTTGCGTCTGGTTGATCCCTTCGAGGATCTCCGCTCTGTCCGTCCCTCCGTGAACCTGTTCGAGCTCCTGCAGCGTCTCCCGCCCGACACCAGGCTCACTAGCTTCGTGGGCGAAGCGGCGCCGGGCGTCTTCGGACCCATCCAGCAGTGGACGGCGAAGTTCCTCCTCATCGACGCCATCTACTACTTCTTCGGCGAGGATGAACTCGAGGATCTCGCGGTCGGCGAGTACGTCGAAGCCAAGCTCAAGGGTGTCCGGCTGGTCGTCGACACGGCGGCCTACCCGATGGCACAATTCGATCTCGGCGGCTTCATCGGCGAACTGGTAGTGACGCTGGCGGAGGACGAGCTCGCCTACCCGCTGTCCAAGCTACCAGGCAGGCGGGAGTTCCCGACCGGCGTCACGTCCTACACCATCGACAAGGCGGGGACGAACAACGGTACCCGTATCACGGTCTACGACATCCCTGCTGGCGCCCCACCCGAGGCCTTCGCCCCGCACCTGCATAGCCACGGCGAAGCGTTCTACGTCGCCTACGGCGAGGTGGTGGACGAGCACGGCCGCTACCCCCTGGGTCGGCTGGTGGTCGTCGGTCCCAACACCTTCCACCGGCCCACCACCGTGGGTCGCACCATCATCGTGGTGATGTGGACCGGTGGCATCACCAGCCCGCCGCAGTAGGGCAGCCGGATTCGGCTAGGAGGGCAGAACCCAGGCTCCATTCACACTTTCGTGGATGCGAGCCTGTTGCCTTTTATCTTCAACCTGAACATGACCATTGACAAATCCTCAAAAAACCGTACAATGCTTGCGCCTTTACGGTTTTTTCGTTCATTCCATCCAACCCCAGGTGATTAATGTCCATCTCCGAAAACACCCGTTGGGCGATCGCAATCGTCCTACTCGGAATCCTGTGTGGTCTCGGTGCCGTTTGGGTCGGGGGCAACCTGACCTACAACGGAGCGCCGATCACCTGGTAAGGAACGTAAAGTTCGGTAAAGGGCCGACTGACAAGGATTGTCAGCTTCGCGTGAGGTAACTCCGCGACCGGTGGCGGCAGCATGGCACCCCCATGTTGCCGCCGCTTACCCCACTCTACCAACCCCTCCACAAACGGAGGTTTTTTGTTTATAATGAGATCCATATGCAATCCAAAGCCACTACCGTTTCACAATATTTAAAGGAACTACCCGCTGATCGTAAGGCGGCGATGACGAAGTTGCGTAACGTCATCAAGAAAAACATCCCCAAGGGTTTTGCTGAAGTAATGGATTACGGCGCGATGGGTTATGTGGTACCACACTCCATCTATCCCGCCGGTTACCATTGTGACCCTAAACACCCTGTGCCGTTGATGGGCATTGCTTCACAGAAACACTTTATTGCTGTGTACCATATGGGCATCTATGCTGATCCGAAATTATTGAAGTGGTTTACAACGGAGTATAAAAAACGGGTACCTAGTAAACTGGATATGGGCAAAAGTTGTATTCGTTTCAAAAAAATAGACCAAATCCCGTTTGAATTATTTGGGGAGTTGGCCAGTAAAATAACGGTTAAAGAGTGGATTAAGTTTTACGAATCAGCTATTAAACGTAATTAAAGCGACCCTCTCCTAAAGAAGGAGAGGGTAGGGAGAGGTCTTGGCGCTACTTATCCACACCCCTTGAGGTGCCGCTAGTTGACACGGCAAATCTAAATACGTATACTATCGTCTGCTTGCTGAAGTACCCGATTTAGTCACGAAATTGACAATTCAATAGGTTACAACCAAGCTCTGTTGGTGTCTAAACACTAATAGTCCAGCAGCAGTAATTTTTTAATGCCAAAGCCCAAACGCAGACCGTACAAACCAACCCCTCCCACTCAACCCAACGCCGTGGCTACGCCAAGAGTGCCACGTTCTAGTAAAAAGGGTTTTATTGAGATGCAGGGAGAGGTCACAGAAATGTTACCTAACGCGATGTTCCGCATCACGTTGGACGGCGCGCACCAAATTTTGGGGATCTTAGCAGGCAAAATGCGCATGCACAAGATCAAGGTCTTGCCGGGTGACCGTGTCACCGTCGAGATGACACCCTACGACTTAACTAAAGGTAGAATCATTTATCGCCACTAACGCATGAAAGTTCGATCCTCAGTAAAACCGATGTGTGTTGCCTGCAAAGTGGTACGTCGTAAACGGCGCGTCTACGTCATTTGTAAAGTCGCTAAACATAAACAACGTCAAGGATAATTATGGCCGCACGTATTTCTGGTGTTACTCTACCCAATGACAAGCGCATCGAAGTCGCCTTGTCTTATCTGTATGGCGTCGGCATTCCATTGTCCAAGACCATTTTGAAAAAAGCCAAGATCGATCCCAACACCCGGTCGAAAGATTTGACGGAAGCTGAGGTCAACAAAATCAAGACCATGATTGATGAAATGAACATCCCAATTGAAGGGGATCTGCGCCGGGAGATTTTTGCTCATATTAAACGTTTGAAAGAAATCAACAGTCATCGTGGTATCCGTCATATGAAGCGTTTGCCGGTGCGTGGCCAAAGTACCAAAACCAATAATCGGACCGTGCGTGGTAATAAACGCCACACGATGGGTTCTGGTCGTAAGATTTCAGCTCAAAAAACATAACTAGCAATATTGATCACATGACTGAACTAGCCAAGTCTGCCAAAGGCGGATCCGCCGCAAGCGGGAAGAAACGTAAAAAGAAGAAAGCCCTACCTAAAGGGAAGATTTACATTTTATCGACCTATAATAATACGATTATTAATATTACAGATCCAGCTGGCAATACGGTCGCTCAAGGCAGTGCTGGTCAGTATGGCTTTAAAGGTCCCAAAAAATCTACTCCCTATGCAGCTGGTGTGGTGTTGAAGGAAACTTTAGAAAAAGTGAAAGAAACGGGTTTGAAAGAAGTAGGTGTATTTGTGAAGGGGATTGGCAGTGGTCGTGATGGTGCTCTTCGTGCCATTACCGGCGCTGGTTTGACCATTACCGAAATTAAGGACATCACCCCGATGCCGCACAATGGTTGCCGTCCAAAGAAACCACGTCGCGTCTAACGTATTGAACTATTTATGGCAAGAAACCTTAAAGCAAAATGTAAAATCTGTCGCCGTCTGGGTGAAAGTGTTTGTGGTACCGCTAAGTGTGCCCTAACGCGCCGCAACTATGCTCCTGGTGAACATGGTTTAAAGCGC
>CAZSXL010000048.1:0-7716 GCA_964611225.1 uncultured Gammaproteobacteria bacterium | reverse complement strand
AAGATCGCCAACGCCAGAGCGGCAAAAAAGCTGCCAAATAGTAAAGTGCGACGTGGTGGTTCCTGCACCACAATGCGCGCTACTTCCACATCTTCCGTCACCACCCCATCCTTTTCCGCATGAGCCGTAATCACATTCTCCCCTTCGCTCAACAGATCACGTGAGATGGTCAAAATCCAATTGCCATCATCATCACTATCAGTGGATAATTTTGAATAGCAAATGGTAATGGCGACCTTAGCATTAGGTAGTGTTTTTCCAGACAGTGTGACATCTTCCGCGGGTGGTAACAACAAGTTTAATAGTGGATTGTCTGAAGTTGTTAATGTCGTCACACCATCTTCCGTAGTCGTCTGGCCTACCACGATGGTCGTTTCCAAGGTATTAACCAAGGCTTGTTCCAGAACCGCTGTTTCAACAGTGTCATTAGTTGTATCGGTTGGCGTGGCAACATCCTCATCTGTTTCAGTATCCGTGTCTGCCTCCGTTTCTGTATCATCACTAGATTGTTTATCCTGTTGTTTGGTTCCGACATCAGCCGTATCTTCGGTATCACCGCTTTCATCCTCATCGGTACTGTCAGTTTCATCGCCATCAGTTTCAGTGGTGGCATCCTCTTTCTCGGTATCAGTATCATCACCTGTACCATCGGTTGAGTCGGCCACTGCCGCTAGACTAATACCAGCAATTTGATAACGATACAATCCATGTGTAGTGATACCCTGACTAAGACTACCAATGGTTCGATCATTGTCATTATCGCTGCCATCAAAGGAGTGAGTAATGTCCATGTCTGTCGTCAGACTGTTTGAACTAGCAGTGATCGTGTAAGGTGAATACTGCCTAGTATTTCCATTGGCACCAACCGTTAATTCAGTCAGTAGAAACCAAGTAGACGCATCATCATAATCAACACCCGTTGGTCCCCAAATGGCTGTATTGCCAGCCGTAGTCACCGTACTACCTGTGCAGGTCGATAGACAATTACCATTAGCCGGCGTTAGTGTCACTGTAAAGTTACCAGCGGTATAGTCATTCGTACGAGCCTGGTTTAAGAGCTGGACAGCACCATACCAATCACGCCTAATCCGATACGTATTACTGACTGTATTGTTAAAGATGTTATCCGTCGCTAAAGTATCGGCATTGACTGCTGTCGTATCCAACAAATAGATTCCACCCGTAGCATTATCAGAGATGGTATTACCGGAAATGTCTGGCACGGGCACTAAATCATTGTCCGTGTTTTGTGGCGACAAAGCATCATAAGGATTATCATAGACAGTGGCAGAACTACTCGGATCATCTGGGCGTTCTGTAGCTTCTACATTGATCCCCCAACCGGCATTACCATCAATAACGTTATCAGTCACCTCCCATTGGCAACCCACTAACTCCAGCCCGTTATTACCGTTGGAACTAATCGTATTACCGCTCAGCGTTACCTCATATGGATAAGTTCCCGACCGATATTCCATGGTCTCGCTGCAACTCACGCCACCACTAGTGTTATCTGCAATAGTATTACCATTAATAGTGATATCTTCGATTGGATTTTCATGATCCGATAAGTCACTTTCGACATGGATGCCGATCGCATTATTGGTAATACTATTCGCTTGGTCACCACTACCGCCAATCACATGGCCAGCATTTCGTTTCAGAATGTCTATCCCATCCCCGCCATTACCAGACGCTGTGCCATCTTTCAGTTCACCAATCACATTCGCAAAAATGCTCGCGTTATCCGCATATGGACCCAACTGAATACCATCGGCCACATTCGCAGTAATGTAGTTAGAACTAATAACAGTATTATTCCCCTGATTAATAATGCCGTTGACCTCATTGGTCGCAATCGTGTTACCGGATATACGATTACTGTTTGGGGTGTTAGCCGCATCACCGGCTGCATCCGTAAATAAGACAATACCATTCAAACCATTATTAGAAATAATATTACCCTCAGCACTATCATTGACACCATCACCATCGGTACCGATAATATTCGACTGATTGTCAAAGTCTAAAAAAATACCATGAGAATCGTTCGCTAACGCAGTGGTACCTAGCACATCAACCCCAATGTAGTTTCCAGCCATCAAATTACTGTCAGCTCTATTCAAATAAATACCATTTCCATGGTTTCCTGATATAATATTCAATTGTTCAGCCGCTCCACAGGCAGTGGAAAACAGACCAATACTATTGCTATCAGCTGTATCTAAAACGATGCCAGCAGTGTATTCCGAGCCACTGCCATTACCAGAATCGCCTGCACCTTGCTCTCCTATACCTATATTATTACCAGCGATGGTATTGTTGTCACCACTGACATAGATACCGTTCATCGCATTCGATATAATAGTATTACGCTCTGTAGCATCAGCCATGCCATCACAATTTGTTCCAATGACCAAGTTACTACCAGTGATACTAATGCCACTACCAGGGAAATCAGCCACCACTAAGCCTTGGACCTGTACGCGATCGGCAGTGATCGTTAAACCATTTTCACTACCTACTAAAGCACCCCCTTTAATAGCTACCCCTGGTCGGACATCGTCTCCATCCCACAAGAGGCTAGCACTAATGACTACTTCCTCCACGATGTCTGGTAAAGCACTAGTGAGTGCAATGATAAATTGACCATCGCCATCATCCGCAAAATTAACCGATGAAATATTAAAAGTAATCAAATCAACATCAGCTACATTATTAGCTAAGGTAACGGCTTCACGCAAAGTACAATCATCATCCGGGCTAATATAGGGATCTTCGCAACCATCGGCATCGACGACACCATCGGCAATACTATTGACGGTGTAAGTAGCCGCCTGACCAGCGTGCCCAATCAACAGACCAAAACCGCATAATATTAGAACCAAGTAGCGCTTCATAACGGCACGTATTATGCCATGAGAGTGATAAAAGAACAACTAGATCTCTCCCTCGATCCCTCCCTTGTAAGGGAGGGAAGGGTTGGCTCTAATAAACCTCCTGCTGATAACACCGCTCACAATAAACGATTTCTTTCCGCTCCGGTGAGTAGGTTGTGGAAAATTCTGTGCTGCACCTACCGTGATGTCCATGATCTGTCTGAGTACACATGCATTGACGCTGCCACAGTTGGCGCGGATTACGTTTAGCTAAACGAGTGGTATGACGACAGTTGTGACACAACTTAGGCTCCGCCAAGTGATGTTGGGAATAAAAGGCTAGCTCGGCCGTTACAAACTTAAAGGCTCGCCTACACTGCTGGCAGTGTTGTACATGATCACCCTGACTAGCGTTGATTGGTTCGGGTTCTTTATACGATAATCCTTGCTGCTGCAGCTGCTCTTTAGTTAACGGGTAGTAATCTTGAGCGGCAGTTTCATTGTAAGCATAAGGAGCCATCTCCATGGGGAAAAACTGACCATACTCTCCACTGGTTTTCATGTCAGCAATGATCTTAGCGCGCAACTGTTCGTACTCACTTTTACTATACTGCTTATTTAGAATGCAATATTGATTATTGCGTTGTGCCACACAGCCAAAACAATCGTTACTCGTCCGGCTGAATAAACAATAATCCAAATTGGTTGAGCGTGTCCAAATCAGCGCACTGCAAGCCACATGATAATCTTCAGGTGCCGCCACGCATTCATACTGCAGCTCGCCAGCAGTCGCACCAATCGAACGCGAACAATCCTTAGATTTCAAACCCAAACAACAATACGAGGCATTCACGCTTTCCAGCAAATCAAACGATTCTACACAGTCAACGCAATTTGTTAAAAAGTCTCCAGATGAATTCTCGGTATTTACATTCATGCTAAAGCGACGCGGGTGTTTCAGTATCAATTTTTCTAAACGCTGTTGCACTTCCTGCGGTTTAGTTTTGAGTTCAACCACTTTACGTTCATAATCTTCTGGGGAGTAAGCTTCATTAAAAATGTGATACTGCTTATTACGCAACCCCACACAACCAAAGCAATTGGTGCAACCGCGGCAATCATAACCATACCAACAATCGGTGCACTGGCGACAATTTTGTAAATACCCGCTGCCATAACAGCCATCACAGTCAGTTAACTCATAACTGGCTTCACAATTATTGCTAAATAAGCAATCAACACTATCTTTACATTTAAATAAATACGAACTATACAAACAATTTTCGTTATAGTCTGAAGCGGCGATGAGATAACAGTTTTTATTACCGACTGAAAAATTAGTATAATCACAGTTCTCGCTGGTACTAAACATTAAATTTACGAGCGGGACTCTATGTAAGAGCTCGTTCATCTGTTCGAAGAACGGCCGTTGTGGATCATAATCCTGACCATAACTAAGCGCATCAAACTGATCTGACCACCAGCAATCATTACAGTACACGACATATGGCTTGTCACTACTGTAAATCGATACGATCGGTTTCTTACAGTTGGCACAAGTACTAGCATAGAAAAACCGTTCATTGCGCCAAGCTAAACGAATTTGCGTTGAACACCGTGGACAATAGGTCGGTGTATCGTAACCCAAGGTGGCTATTACTCTAGCCTCGCCTGCTGGGATGGTATAACTGGAACTGCAACGTGCACATGTCATATTAATTCACCTCTTTAGCATAACATATTTCACAGTAAACTAACTCTTTTCTGTCTGGTGAATAAGTCGTAGAAAACTCTGTCCCACACCTACCATGATGGCCATGATCCGTTTGGGTACACATACATTGGCGCTGCCACAGTTGACGCGGATTGCGGCGCTGAAACCGTTGCTCGCGACGCTCTTCTGGACACACCGCCGGAATCGGTAATCCCATTCGCCGATACCAGGCTAATTCTTGTGGAATCACCCGGTAAGACTTACCAGTAACGCTACAGGTTAAGACATCCGTGCCCGTTTGATGAGTGCTGGCAGGCTGTACATACCATTGCAATTCTTGATTACTAGCTTGTTCCTGGGTTAGTGGATACCACACCTGAGCCATCGATTCATTGTATGCAAACGGAGATAACTGCATTGGAAAAAACTCGCCATATTCTCGCGTTGTCCTCATGTGTGCAATCAATTTATCCCTCAATACGTAATACTCTTGTTCAGAGTACTGCTTATTAAAAATACAGAATTTCTGTTTAGATAAGCCAACACAACCAAATAGGTCATTGCTATGAAAAATCTCTGCACTGTAATAGCAATTGGTCACTGTCCAAGCAGTCATTACGAACTGGCAGTTGTAAGCTTGATAACCAAGACTAGTACTTTCGTAGCCCAGTTCAATATCGGTGGTATGACAGACATCCATCAGATCTTTCACGTGAAAACCGGTATACACGTAAGCGCATTGATCAGTTCCATTGACATCATAACAGTGTTGAGATTGATGGGAATTGAAAATATAATCACCAGACACCTCCTCGCTGTTGGCTTGCTCTAATGGTCGATGAATGGCTTTGATACACAAATCACTAAAACGTTGCCATAACTCTGGCAGCTTGCCGGCTACTAGCTCGGCCATGATTTGCGCTTTTTTAGCTTGATAAGCTTCGGGAGTATATTGTTTATTAAAAATGTAATAGCGTTTATTGCGTAGATTGGTAGAAAACAAACAATCTGTACAACCCCGACAATCGAACAAGAACATGCCATCGGTACAATGTTTGCAGTTCTGTGAAAAAAATAACCTATAACAACGTTCCACGTCTACGACTTCATAACAATCTTCACTTTCGGTACAATTTAATGTATCCACACAACTCACCGATTTGATGATCTGAGTCGAATACATACAATCTTCGTCATAATCCCCAGCGAATACTAGATAGCACCCTTTGCTGTAGCCAGTCATGTTCACATAATCCGATTGTTCATTATTCGCCGCATACAAAGCAATTTTAGGAACCTTCAGTTGTAGTTCATTCCATTGTTCAAAAAATGGACGGTCGAAATCAATCTCCTGACCATAATCTAAGGCATTCCAACGATCGCTCCACCAACAATCATGGCAATACACCGTAAATGATGCGGCTGGTTGGTAAATAGAAATAATATTTTTCTGACATAAACCACACTGTCGATTATATAAGGCATGTTCATTCCGCCACGCTAAGCGCCGTTGTTGGCGACAATCTGGACACAGAGTGGGAGCCGGTACACCAATCTTTGCATAGAAGGCTTGATCCCAGTCAGTGATTGGAAAAGTTTTACTACATTGGAAACATTGGGTGGTCATAGCACTTCTTTTCCATAACACCCTTCACAATACACAATCTCTTTTCGCTCTGGAGAATAGGTAGTAGCGAATTCATCCGGACAACGCCCAGCATGACCATGATCGGTTTGGGTACACATGCACTGCCGTTGCCAGACCGTCATTGGTGTACGCAAGGACATTAATTGGGTGAAGCGACAACCGGAACAATAAGGCGATAGGGCTAGGCCAGTTTGTTGGTGATAATTAATTTCTGCCGTCACATAGCGAAACGGCCGGGCGCACCCCACACATTGAAAGGTAGTTTGCACAATCGATGGCAGCACGCTAGTGATCTGATCTGGCACCATTACCGTCTGCTGAGTAGTTTTTTGCACTTGATTATCTAACCATTTCCATCCATTCGCTTTGGCTTGTTCGGCACTTACCGGATATAGATCATTCGCTAACGTTTCATTATACGCATAGGGTGCACACGGGGCAGGAAAAAATTCGCCATACTCTCCAGTCACACGCATATGATCAACTAGCTTAGTACGTAATTGGGTGTAGGTATCAACGTCATATGACTGATTCAAAATAGAATACTGTGCTTTGCGTAAGCCAGACGATCCAAACACGTCATGCACGTTGTGACAGTTATCCGAGTAAGCCACGTTGTAACTGCTCCAACACACGACCGAAAACTGAATATTGTTCGCTTTAACAGCGGCACTCAAAGACTCATAAATAGATTCAGCTGGCCAACCACAGAAGGTAGCGTCATAGGAATCTTTCAGAGATTCGCAATAGTAAGAGTAAGCTAAGTTCTGTGCATTCAGGACGTTGTAACAGTTTTGACACTCCTCAACATTGGTCAAATTATTACCTAGTGAATTTTGGGCATTCAAGGTTTGCATGGCGCGATGAATGGTTTGACGAATCAACATCGTTTGATATTCCTGCCATAAATCCTGCTGCACTTGATATGAACCAAGATCATATTTAGCTACGGCACGCTTATAGTCAGCTTCCGTTAACTGCTTATTTCTAAAGATATAACTAGCATTACGCAGATTGCTAGACAAGAAACAATCATGACTAGTTTTACAGTCATACACAAAGGCACAGTCTCGACTACCGGATACTTGGCTGGAAAAGTTTACATTATAACTTTGGGTGACGTCACTCACAAAGTAGCACAGCTCGCTATGATTGATTTGTAGGACATCGACGCAATCACGGCTATCTACTACCCGCCAACCGTACAAACAGCGTTGGGCAGTATGACCGCCATTAATTAAGTGGCAGTCTTTAGAATAGTTAGTGTAATTTACGTAGGGTGAGTTTTCATTATTCGATGTCACCAAATTCACTCGTGGCACCACTTGAAGTAACTCCGCATATTGCGGAAAAAATGGTTTAGTAAAATCAATCGGGCGGCCATAGGTGCGCGGATCCCACTGATCACTCCACCAACACTCTTGGCAGTACACGGTATATTCAGAATTACTGGGATAGGTAGCAATAATATCTTT
>CAZSXL010000047.1:0-7725 GCA_964611225.1 uncultured Gammaproteobacteria bacterium | reverse complement strand
CGGAAGTGAAAGAACTAAAACCAACTGCCGATAAGAAAGGAATTAAACTAGTCTTTGTTTCGCAGCCGGCTGCCATCACCGCCACAGTGGATAGCGATAAAATCCGCGATGTCTTCTTGAACCTGATCGATAACGCTATTAAATATACCCCCGAGGGGAGCGTATCCGTGTTTGTTGAGCAACAAGGTAACCAAGTACATTTTCATACCAAAGACACCGGTGTTGGTATTGCGGTGGGGGAATCGGAACATCTGTTTGAAAAGTTTGTACGTGGAACCGGCATCGCCCGCGTAGCACCGAATGGTTCTGTGTTAGGTTTATACATCGTGAAAAAAATTACCGAAGCGCATCACGGTAAGGTGTGGGTGGAGAGTGATGGTCCGGATAAGGGTTCCAGTTTTCATGTGTTGCTGCCGCTGCAGCAGGTGGTGGTGTCGGAGAAGAAATAGGATTTTAACATGGTCGCGAAGGCACTAAACGGCATTGACAAAGTGGGCTAGAGTGATAGTGTAATGCCATGGAATTTAATTACAAATTTAGCAAAAGAGGCGCTGTTATTTCTCTAATGGTTTTAGTATCATTTGTATTCATTGCTGCGTTAGCTTTCTATTTATTCACAAGTTGTAAATATAGTCCTTCATCTATCCAACCGACTTGGAACACCTTTAATCCTGTTGAATCTAAAATTCGTGGGTGTTATTTTAAGTGGCAGTGTAATTTGCTACCTACCGAAGCGGGTAAGAAAAAATGTTACGAACGATTTTGATGTCATTCATGTTTTGAATAGCTTATTAATTGGCAACTAGGATTATGTTAAAAGTTCTCAAAAAAACATTACTACTCAGTATTACAACAGCTCTTCTTTTGGTTTTAGCCAGTTCACTTATTATTGAGCAATCCTCATGCTGTGCTGATTGTCTTTGTATCGCGGGATCAGTGTCATATCGTGGTTTTCCGTTCCAGTATTTAACCAACAGTTTTAGTTTTTATGGCAGCAGTTTAACGGGGTTCCTTTTAAATTTATTGGTATTTTTTGTGCCAGCGTTCTTTATTTTTTTTATAATCTTCAAAATATTATCTAAACGAAATCCTAAACCACAGATAAAATGATCAGAAACATTATCATTTCAATATTTGGCCTATTTTCTTTGGCAGTTCCTGTTTTTGCAGAAAACTCGTATAGCAATTTGACTTTGAGGGTAGAGATGCTAGGCTATCTATATGAAAAAACCATTAATAATAACAGTTTTAACTATTTTAGTGTTGGGAGGGGTAGTTGGTCTAATGTATTTAAATAAGTCAATTGATATATTCACACCCAAAGATAATAACTCGAATCAAACTAATTGGTCTAACAGTAAAGTTTTAACTGTAGGTGATACAGTAGACACCTGGCCAGTTATTGTCAGTGATGCACAAGGTATTAAATTTACATTTATTGATGCCGTTACCAGAGAAATTATTCCCGACGAAGAAGTAAGTGTTGTGGTGGATAACGGCGCTCACAGTGATCTTACAATCCTTGAAACACAAACTGATCAAAATGGCATGACATATATTAATTTTTTGCAATGGCCGACGTTTTCTTATGGGCATATAGTACTCGCAAACTGGAATTGTGATGGAAAAATCACCAGTTATCCTAGTGATAAAAACTTGTATTTTACGGAAGAAACTGAAGAGTTATTGATAGAATGTGTGCAGAATAAATAATGTCATAAGGATGATTATAGACTAATGATTATGGCAAATAAAATAGCTACATACGGCCTTGCTCTTACTCTGCTCTTTATACCCTTACTAGGTAGTACAATCGATAATGACGAAACTAATCAAGTTTCAAATGGGGTATCACATTCATTTTCTGAAGCTACGATTTTCCAATATATAGAACAAAATAAAGAAAAGTATCTACTCAGTAATCCTCGAGAAAATTATAAATTAGACACAATTCAGTTAGACAAGTTTGGCCTTACCCATACGCGTTTGCAACAATATTACCATGGTGTACCCATTTACGGCGCTAGCCTGCGATTCCACCAAGACAGTAGTGGTAATTTATTGTCAGAGTCGGGGAAACCTACCCAATTCAATAAAGCCATCATTATTGAGCCAACCATAGCATCAAGTGCAGCCATCGGCATAGCGAAAAATCATTTAGCTCAGCTAAAGGCAAACGATCAAACTGTATCAAAAAAAGTTAAAGTCACTGTTCCAGAATTATATATCTACGATCATTCAAATCCAAAACTGGTCTGGAGATTCCTGGTAGGAGTCAAAGATACTCCAATCCAATACGTCTACTACATTAATGCTCACACTGGGATGGTGGAACACTATTTGAACACCACTGCTCATGCTCGCAATAGAGAAACCTATGTGTTAAATACCACACCAGATTGCAACACGGAAACACTAACGTATGAAGAATCAGGACTGGTAGGAACCTACGATGCTGATGCTGGTTGGGTGCATTTATACGCCGGATATGCCTATGACTATTTCTATGATACGTTTGGTCGAGATAGCTTCGACGATGCAGACCCCGATGATTCCACGGATGGTGGTGGAACAGTAAAAAGCTATACTCACTACCATGATCCAGATGCTTGTACTGATGAATTCGATGCTGCCTGGGTTAGCCAAAGTACTGAACCCTATGAATTCATGTATTTTGCTGAAGGTGTTTACGACCAAGATATTGTAGGACATGAGTTCACTCATGGGGTAATTGATCATTCAGCTGATCTAGAATATGAAAACGAATCTGGAGCACTAGACGAGTCCTATGCTGATATTTTTGGTACCCTCATTGAACATTCTACGGGTGGCACCGATTGGACAATTGGTGAAGACCTTCCTTCTAACCGATCTGGCTGTACCACGGCACTGAGAAGTTTAGCTGATCCAACTGCCTATACAGGGTACTGTGATGGCAGCGGATCGATTTTACCGGGACACATAATAGATGAAGTGATGCTAACTGATCCAACATTAGCTTCAGAATCCAACGATTATGGTTATGTGCATACTAACAGCAGTATTTCTAACCATGCCTTTTACTTATTATCTCAAGGTGGTACTCACTCCTACAGTGGTATTGCGGTTACCGGTATAGGGGAAGAGGCTGCAGCTCAGATTTATTATGAAACATTAACTAATTATCTGGATATTCAATCTGATTTTGATGATGCTTATACCGAAACCATGTAGGCATGCCTTGCGCTCTACCTGGTTGATTCAACCACGTACCCTATATCGTACTGTGAATCCGTCTTCGATGCCTTTGCCGCCGTTGGTATTAATACAGACACTTCCTATGCCTGGGCAAATATTTCCGCCAGCGCTACTACTGGAACAGCTCCAGTGGCCATCACCTTTGATGGAGCCGATTCCGTAGCGATTAACAGCACCATTAGCAGTTATGCCTGGGACTTTGGTGATGGTTCAACTGATTCTGGTGGAGCAGTTAGCCATACCTATACAAATCCTGGTACATATTCAGCGACCTTAACTGTTACTGATTCTACTGGTTATACCAGTACAGCTAGTACTACTGTAACCGTTTATGCCAGTAGCAATATTTCAAGTGATACCACTTGGTCTGCTGCTTATAGCCCTTACATTATTGATGGCTCCATTGCAGTTAATGCTGGTTACACCTTAACCATTGAACCCGGTACCGTCATTAAATTCTATGACACTACTTCATCACTGACCGTAAATGGTACTCTTGATGCTACAGGTACCTCCACAGCTGGAATCATCTTTACTTCTTACCAAGATGATGACAATGGAGGCGATACCAATGGTGATAGCACAACGACTACTCCAGCGGCTGGTGATTGGAAGAGAGTAGCCTTTGGCTCTGGTAGTGTAGGCACATTAGATTACGTCACCGTACAGTATGGAGGTTATGACGATGGTACTGGCGGTATATGGGATGGCGCCATGGTATTCGTTGATAGCAGCGCCACAAATGTTTCCGTTGATCATAGCACTTTGCAGGAGAGCCAGTTCCCTACAATTCGGACGGATGCCGGAAGTACTACTAGTATTTCTAACAGTACTATTCTTAATTCTACAAGCAACCAGGATGCTGTTTATGTAGTTGATGGTACGGTAGCATTAACCAATAATGTCATTACATCAGATAGTAGTAGCGGATATGGTATTTATGTCGATGCAGGGACCTTACTAGTGACAGATAATACTATTGGAGCGTACTATGGTATGGTAATTCGTGCAGCTCCATCTTTATCAGTTAGCAATAACAGTTTTTCTAATGCACATTATGGTGTATTCAGCAGTTCATCCTCATTAGAGCTTCGTGATAATACTATAGATAATTCATACTGGGCCATTACTAATGTAGAGTCGGCAACTATAACAGGTAATACCATTACTAGTTCGGAGTATGGAATATTTGATTCAAGCGCTTCATCTACAATTTCCGATAACACAATTTCTGATGCTGATTATGGTATATATATTTACGGATCTCCGACTGTTTCTGGTAATACTGTGAGCAATGCTTCTTATGGGATCTTTGTAAATGGAACATCTGCTGCGCCAACTATTTCCAATAACATCATCTATGATAACACCCCCTATGGTCTGTATAATAACGGCACAACTACCATCACCGCAGAAAACAACTGGTGGGGCGATGCCTCTGGGCCGTACCATGCTACCAGTAATCCTACAGGTACAGGCAATCAAGTTACTGACCGCGTGGATTTTACACCGTGGATGACTGATCTTACTCCCCCGGCCGATGTAACCTTAGGCACTACCCGCAAAGATGTCTGGGCACAAACCATCACACTGAACTGGACGAACCCCACCGACAGTAATTTTGACCATGTTCAGATAGATAGAACCGATGTTCTAGCTGGAACCACTACTACACTCTCGAGCACGGAAACCGGAACCAGCTACAGTGATACCACACCTAGTTACAACACCACCTACACCTATACCCTCTATACCGTAGATACTTCCGGTAATGTCAGTACCGGTGTCACTACTGCTAACCAACGCTTACGTAATCCTAAGCCAACTGGCCTCACCTTAATTGCTGGCGATACGACCATTGCCGCGACTTGGAATACTTCCTCTGCCCCGGCTGCAACCGTGGGAGGGTATATTGTCTATTACGGCACCTCGCGTACCGCCCTGACTAACAGTATCGATGTGGGTAACGCCACCAGCACAACCTTAACGGGGTTAACCAACTACACTAGATACTTCGTGGCCGTCTCGGCTTACAGCACCAGTGGTACTGAAAGTAGCCAATCTGCCATTCGGGTGACGAGACCGCATCCGTAATAGTTTTCGTCACAGGCGGATGATCAGTCTCTGGTTGACTAGTCTTGTTGTACAGGCAGCAGGTGGTTGTGTCGGAGCAGAAGTAGGGTGATCATGTGGAAGTTATCCCTGCCTACCGGCAGGCGGGCACTTTACACTTCTCATCACCCATGCTATACATTAAACACAATCTATTATCACTTGGCGTCCACCGAGTTCCTCTACCAACAGTACTGTTGTAGATACTCACATTGGACGTTTTTTGTTAACGTATTTGTCAAAGAGAAGGATTAGTAACTATTTACTAGTTTTTCCCTGGGACAAAATCCTAGGCCTCGTGTTGTGGGCTTCGAATGGTTCGAGGCTCAGATCGAGGATCACCAACTACACTACTGCGGAGGTAGTATGTCACGCTCATTCTGGTTTTGGTTCATCTTGTTCGGTAGCTGTCCGTCTGATCTGCCGGACGCTCCATATTCGATGGAGGGGGCGATCATGTTCAGTGATGGGCAGATCATTTACCCGGAGGAAGTGACGCACCAGTCTGACTGGTTGCCGATCTGCGTCAACTGGGGTGAGCCTGTGGAGTACTGAGAGGCCAACAGCTCCGATCAGTGTAGTTGCCCACCTTCTTGTTCTGGCCATTACTAGTGGTCAAAGCAAGAAGGTGGGGCACTTATTTAAATGAAAACGCCGCTTCTAATTCTCAGGTAAGCCTATAATAATACTAATGTTTATGTTATAATCCGACCATGCCACACGCCTTGGTGATTATGGATGGCTGGGGGATTGCGCCAAAACAAAAGGGGAACGCTATCGCTGCAGCTCACACGCCTAACCTGGATACATTACAGCGGGAATTTTCGTATACCGAACTGCAAGCCTCCGGCACAGCCGTCGGTTTACCGGCTGCTCAAGATGGTAATTCGGAAGCCGGTCACATGAACATTGGCGCCGGTCGAGTGATTTTACAAGAAGCCGTCCTGATTAATCACGCCATCAGCACTGGAGTATTTTTTAAAAATGCCGCGTTTTTGGATGCTATTCACCATGCCAAAAAATATAAATCCAAACTACACTTAATGGGGATGTTAGCCAATCGGATGAGTGCGCACGCCTACCCGGATCACTTAGAAGCCTTGCTGTTACTGTGCAAAAAGCAGGGAGTCACAGCCTACTTGCATCTGTTTACGGACGGGCGTGATGCGCCACCGCATGAAGCAGTCAACTTGTTAAAGAACTTGCGCGATCATTTTTTGGATGGAGAGGTCATTGCCACGATCATGGGGCGTTCCTTTGCCATGGAGCGTAACAAACGCTGGAACATTACCGAGCAAGCCTATGATTGTCTGGTGCTCGGTCGGGGTGAGGTAGCGCCCTCCGCTGAAGCCGCTATTACGCGTTCCTACAACCGCAACGAAACCGATGAATTTATAAAACCGCATATCATTGATGCAGCTGGCTTAATTGGCGATAACGATTCCGTCATTTTTTTTAATTTGCGCTCCGATCGGGCTCGGCAAATTACGAAGTGTTTTGTGCAGACGGATGATTTCAACCAACATAACCCCGGTGCCTTTCAACGCAAGAAGGTGCTGCACAATTTAAAATTTGTTTCCATGGCCGATTTTGGTCCCGATCTCGATAGTATTGTGTCCGCTTTTCCGGCACCAGATTTAACCGATACTATGCCCACGGCGCTGAATCCACTACGACAACTGTATATTGCAGAAAGTGAAAAGTATGCCCACGTTACTTATTTCTTAAATGGTGGCAATGACCATCCAGTGAATGGAGAAGTCTGGCAGAAAATTCCGTCACCACAAGATCCGGATTATACCAAGTCGCCCCAAATGGGTGCTGTGCAGATTATCGATTATATTCTCGACCAGGTGACCAAAAAAACCTATGACGTGTTTGTACTGAACTTTGCTAATGCCGACATGTTAGGGCACACCGGAAATTTTGCAGTTGCAGTACAAGCTGTGGAATCGATCGACGAACAAATTGGGCGACTGTGGGAGGGGTTACAAGCGGCTGACCCAAACAGTATTCTGTTTATTACGGCAGATCATGGTAATGCCGAAGAGATGATCAACCTAAAGACTAAAGAGATCGATACCGAACATTCCATTAATCTAGTACCGTTCATCATCACCAAATCAGGCTTAGTCTTACGCAGTGGTGGTGGGCTAACTAACGTGGTACCAACGATGTTGAACGTGCTGGGTTTGCCCCAACCTAAAAAGATGACGGCTGAATCATTATGTTAAAGTCACTATGATAGGACAAGGTTGGCCAATTATATTGCTAGTGTTCGATGGTTTTGGTATTGCGGCGCCATCACGTGGCAATGCAATCACGTTATCGTACATGCCCAACTTCACTCAACTACTGCGTGATTACCCGGCTATT
>CAZSXL010000046.1:0-7920 GCA_964611225.1 uncultured Gammaproteobacteria bacterium | reverse complement strand
TGGCGATTGGACAAAAAGAAAGTAAAATTGCCCAGCTCGTAGCCAAGTTAGAGGAAAAAGGAGCGATGGATTACACTATTGTGGTTACGGCCAGTGCCTCTGAACCAGCGGCGCTCAACTTTTTAGCACCGTACGCCGGTTGCGCCATGGGTGAATATTTTATGGACAAAGGTAAGGATGCTTTGATTGTCTATGATGATCTATCCAAACATGCCGTCGCCTATCGCCAAATTTCATTATTATTACGTCGCCCACCAGGCCGCGAAGCTTATCCTGGTGACGTCTTTTACCTACATTCTCGCTTACTAGAACGGGCTGCCAAACTAAATGAGGATAACGGCAATGGATCACTTACTGCCCTACCGATCATTGAAACCCAGGGTAATGATGTGTCAGCCTATATTCCTACCAATGTCATTTCCATTACCGATGGGCAAATTTACTTAGAAACCAACCTGTTTAACAAAGGGTTCCGACCGGCCATTAACGTTGGTCTGTCCGTATCGCGCGTCGGTGGGGCTGCCCAAATTAAAGCCATGAAAAAAGTGGCCGGTACCCTGCGCTTGGGCTTAGCTCAATTCCGTGAATTAGAAGCTTTCAGTCAGTTCGGTTCAGATTTAGATGAGGCTACCAAGAAGCAATTAGCCCGTGGCAAACGCTTAGAAGAACTCTTGAAGCAAAAACAATTTGAGCCATTGGCCGTCGAACAGCAAATTATCCAGATTTATGCTGTCACCAAAGGATTAACGGATGATGTCGTAGCTGATTATATTCAGGAATTCAGCGTCGGTTTGGTAGATTATGTGGAACAGCATGCCCCAGATTTATTTGCCACCATCCAGAAAGAAAAAGCCTTTGATGATGCTTGGGAAACAAAATTACAACAAACTATTAAAGAGTTTAAAGCTACGTTGAAGCCAACTTGCTTCTTAGCCTAACATACCTATGGCCGTTCAAGGTCGCGAAATAAAAAATCGTCTCCGTTCTATCAAGAACTCCAAGAAAATTACCAAAGCCATGGAGATGGTTTCGGCTGCTAAAATGCGCCGCTCTGTCCAAGCGGCTCTGAATACCCGCACCTATGCTAATTTACTGTGGGGGCTGATTAACCGTGTCATGTCCCAAGTAGAGCTAAAATCCAGCGATCCAGTGCGCAGATTTTTTGTGGCTCCGCAGCTACCCGCCGGTCAGCCAGAGCATATTACCGCCATTGTCTTAACCTCGAATCGTGGCTTATGTGGAGCGTTTAACAGCAATGTCATTAAACGGGCTATCAAACTAGTGAAACAACATGGCCGCAGCCAGGTAGAGTTAATTGCGATTGGTAAAAAAGGCGTCAACACCTTTAACACCATTGGTATCAAAGCTGAACTTGCCTATGCCAAAGATGACACGGCTAAGGATACAGGATCCATTAGTGAGATCGCAGCCCACGTCTACCAACAATTTAAAGCGGGCAAAACTGATCGCGTGTTAGTCTTGTATACCGATTACCATTCTGCCGTACTTCAAGTACCCGTCACCAAGCAACTCTTTCCCTTGCTACAAGCTGGCAGCATTGCGGAAGCGGTCGAGAATGTAACCGATATGAAGCACGCTCCTACTGCTACTGCGGAGATGACTGGCACCGAATATCTGTACGAACCTGGTAAGATTGATGTACTAGATTATGTTGTGCCCCGTTTAGCCGAAGTACAAATTTATCAAGCCCTATTGGAAAGCAACGCCTCTGAACACAGTGCGCGTATGCTCGCTATGAAAAATGCTACCGACGCCGCTGGTGATATGATTGATGAGCTGGTACTAGCCTTTAGCCGTGCCCGCCAAGCTGGCATTACTAAAGAAATTGCTGAAATTTCGGCTGGCACAGCAGCGGTATCTTAATTCGTTAATAAACATAGTCATTAATTCACACGTTATGTCTCAAGGAAAAATTTCTCAAGTGATTGGACCAGTCGTCGACGTTGCCTTCGAGGGTGAACTGCCAGCTTTGTACGATGCGCTGGAAGTGATGTTGAATAAACAGAAAATAACCCTGGAAGTACAATCCCACATTGGCTCAAGTAATGTGCGCACTATTTCAATGGCCTCCACGGATGGTTTACAACGCGGTGCAGAAGTAGTGGCTACGGGTAAACCAATTTCCGTTCCAGTCGGTAAAGCTGCTTTAGGTCGTATTTTTTCTGTCGTTGGCGATACCATTGACGGTGGTGAGGCTATTCCAGCCAACACCCTGCGCAAAAGCATTCATCAACCTGCCCCGCGGTTTGAAGACCAGTCCACTAAAGTAGAAATTCTTGAAACCGGTATTAAAGTGATCGATTTGATCTGCCCCTTTACCAAAGGTGGTAAAGTAGGCTTGTTTGGTGGTGCTGGTGTCGGTAAAACCGTCATTGTGCAGGAGTTGATCAACAATATCGCCACGGCGCATGGTGGTTATTCTGTGTTTGCTGGTGTCGGTGAGCGCACTCGGGAAGGCAATGACCTCTACCATGAAATGAAAGATGCTGGTGTCTTACCAAAACTAGCCATGGTATTTGGCCAAATGAATGAACCACCTGGGGCTCGTGCTCGCGTAGCCTTAACTGGGTTAACCATTGCTGAACACTTCCGCGACGTTGACCATCAAGATGTGCTGCTCTTCGTGGATAACATCTTCCGTTTCACTCAAGCCGGTTCCGAGATGTCCGCTTTACTGGGTCGTATCCCTTCCGCTGTGGGTTATCAGCCAACGCTAGCTCAAGAAATGGGTGAACTACAAGAACGGATCACTTCAACCAAGGATGGCTCCATTACCTCAGTGCAAGCCGTTTACGTGCCTGCAGATGATCTGACTGATCCAGCTCCGGCGACGACCTTCTCCCACTTAGATTCTACCGTGGTGTTAAACCGTTCCTTGACTGAACTAGGTATTTACCCGGCCGTGGACCCACTCGATTCTACTTCGATCATTTTGTCACCTCAAGTTGTAGGTGAAGAACATTACAAAGTAGCCCGCGATGTGCAAAAGATTCTTCAACGCTACAAAGATTTACAAGATATTATCGCCATTTTGGGGATGGAAGAATTGACCGAGGAAGACAAATTGACCGTATCGCGGGCCCGCAAAATTCAGAAATTCTTATCCCAACCATTTTTTGTGGCAGAAACCTTTACGGGTGCTCCTGGTAAGTATGTGAAGCTGTCTGATACCATCCGCGCGTTTGGTGAAATTATCGCCGGCAAACATGATGATAAGCCCGAGCAATCCTTCTATATGAAGGGCGGCATTGAAGAAGTAACCGCTGAATAAACATGGCTATTGCGAACCGGCTACAATTAAAAATGGTGACGCCCGTCACAACGGTGTTTGAACAAGCGGTGGATGCTGTTAGCTTACCAACCCGCCTAGGTGAAATTACAGTGTTACCACAACATACCGAATTAGTCAGTATTTTGGAGCCGGGTGAATTGGTAGTGCGTGATGGAGACAAAACCTTCCCCCTAGCTGTGTCTGGCGGTTTGATAGAAGTAGCCAATAATACCCTCTATGTTCTGGCCGATTCCGCCCAGCATGCCACGGATATTGACTTAGCGGCTGCTGAGGCACGTACCCAGCAACTGGAACAAGACCTCAAAGACCAAACTACCCTAGACTTGAATACCTATTCGCTATTACAACGTCAGTTAGCCGAAGAACGGGCGCGTTTACACGTCGCCAAGAAGTGGCGGAAATAATTATTGTTTCGGTACAATCTCAAACGTCTGTTTGTATTTGACGATAACATTATCCGGTATCGATCCACGAACAATCGCACCAGCATAGATTGTGGTATTGTTTCCAATCATACTGCCGGGGTTAATAATACAACCCGATCCAATTTCAACATTATTTCCAATCATCGCTCCAAATTTATTCAAACTGGTATCCACTTTTTTGCCATCTAGTTCTACATGGATAGTAGTACCATCACTTTTATAATTGGCAATCACCGCACCGCCACCAAGATGGACGTTGTTTCCAACAATACTGTCACCCACATAATTAAAATGTGGCAATACTACATTGTCGCCTAAGATGCAATGTTTAATCTCGGTAGCATGGCCAATCACACAGTTATTCCCAATCCTTGAATAAGGGCGGATATAGGCACCGACGCCAATTACACAATTGTCACCAATCACCACTGGGCCTTCGATGACCGCACTCGGGTGAATAGTCACATTCTTACCAATCACAACTTCTGCGGCCTTAAACTGGTCCTTGAGATGAATTAATGGTTCCCAGGGAAGTGCAGACATATCGCTACGCTACTCTAAAAGTTTAATCTGGTCAATCTTACCATCTAGTTGACTATACTGGTTAGCAACGCGGTCTAGGGCCGCCTTGGCATTGGTCAGATGCGTAGTCAGTACATCCAGTTCACGACCAAACTTATCAGAATCTTTCTGTAAACCTTGCAGTGCAATCAGAATGGTCTTGGCTTGTTCCTCAATTTTTTTACCTTGCATTCCAATCAGTAATACTTTGAGGAAGTAGTAGAAACTGTTCGGAGACACCAATAAAATCTTTTGGGTTTGAGCGAACGGCATTAACTCCATCTCATCACGGATAATTTCATAGTAAATCGCTTCCGATGGGATATACATCAAGGCAAAGTTTACTGTCCCCTCTTCCGGTAAAATGTATTTTTTAGCAATATCTATAATATGTTTTTTGACATCGCGGTGAAACAGTTTGCGGTATTGCTCTTGGTCGACTTCAGTCTCGGATTTCAGTAATTGATCAAAGTTAACTAATGGAAATTTGGAATCAATCCCAATAAATCCATTGTCCGTTTTTAGTAAGGCATCCACGACTTCTCCTGTTTTGAACTTGTACTGCATTTCAAAATACGACTGGGGGAAATTCTGTGACAGTAAATCGTGCAACACCTGTTCTCCAATGTTGCCACGTAATTTTGGCGACTGTAAAAATTGTTGCAGATCACGCATACTACGACCCATTTCTTGGACTTGACCCAGTTCCTTATTGACGGCAGCAATTACACGGGCGGCATTATCCAGCCGGGTATGCATCCCCTGAACGTTCTGGTTCAGCATGCCAAGGGCGGCAGAATCATCCGGTTTTTGTAGTTTCTTATCCAGCAAATGCCACAAGACAATGGCACAGACAATCACCACTACCGATGGAATCAACCAGGTCAATATTTGCATAGTAGATCCAGTGTATCAGCGATAGCGAAACAACTCAACTGCATTTGTGGTGGTCTGTTTAGCTACTTGTTCTAGCGTTAACTGTTTGAGTTGCGCAATGGCTTGGGCCACATACTGCACATAAGCTGGCTCGTTGCGCTGACCGCGATGTGGCACTGGCGCCAAATAGGGCGCGTCGGTTTCTAGTAATAAACGTTCCAGCGGTACGGCCTGAACGCTGGCACGCACAGCTTTAGCGCTGGTAAAAGTAACAATACCGGTAAAGCCGATATAAAATCCCAGTTCTAGAAACAACGGAATAAATTTTGGTGTACCGGTATAACAATGAATCGTGCCACGCACCTTGCCTTTGTAATCAGATAAGAGCGTGACTAAATCGGTAAAGGCTTGACTAGTGTCATCGGTATGGATGCCAGCATCCCGACAATGTATAATTAATGGTAAATCGAGCTGAATCCCTAGTTCAATATGTTGTCGCAATACCCGCTGCTGTTCACTGGCTAAGCCATCGCTGTGGTAGTAATCCAAGCCACATTCACCAATCGCCACTACCCGCGAAGAAGATTGGGCTAACTGTTTATAGCGTTCAGGGTCAAAGGTTTCCGCTCGAGCTTTAATCGTTTGCGTAGTGCCACCAAAGGTCTGCTCTTCCACAATGTCTTTAAACAAATGTAAGGGATGTAGCCCAACTGTAGCGTAAACCAAACCCCCTAGTTCATCCGCGATCTGGACAGAGCGCTGCGATGATTCCCATTGTGTCCCCACATTAGTTACTAGGATATCCTGATCCGTAGCGCGTTGGATGACTGTACGGTAATCCTCCAAAAATGGCTGGAAATTGACGTGCGTGTGCGTATCAACTAACTTAGGCATTGAACCACGGAATAAAGTTAGTGACAGTTGCACCTAAGATCACCAGCCAGGGGCCAAGCGTTGATTGCTCAATAGCTAATTGCCACTGTTCATCGATGGGTAAAGTGAGGGCAAAGGATAACACAATGCCTAGTAAAACAGCGTGGGTTAATAACGAGACGATGCGACCAACGATGCCATTAGCTAATTTAAGAAATGGTAACCACGAAACAATTTTGAAGGCTTTATCCAGGAGGGTAGCTACCAGACCACCTAATTCAGCCACCCCGGCAATCAGAAAAAGTACAACAGCAATCCTTATGCCCAAACTATCTCCTAGCCAACCGGCCACCGTCATGCCATAGGTAAAGGCTAACCAGGTACCAACCACCAAACCAATAATATGGCCTATCCGATAGATTAAACCTAGCCTAGCGCCCAGTAAGAAGGCGATGACTAGCCAGGCGATAATGACCCAATCGAGAATATTCATAGGTTTAGAGAATCCGTGGGAATAAAGGTGGTACTTTAGACAGTTTAGCCTGATTAAAGTGTTGCTGAATAGTCTTAGAGGTATCCGGTAGAAATGGCTCTAACGCCAGAGCAATGTCTTGCACCATCACCACTAATTGGGCCAGCACTAGATTCAGTTTATCAAGATTACTGTTATTAAACAATTCCCATGGTTTCTCATCATCCACTACCTTATTGGCCAGACGTACAATCGACCAGACAGTATCCAGCGCCTCATTAAAACGATACTGTGAAATAAGCGTATAGACATCTTCTAGGGCATACTCTGGATCAGGTAGTTCGATCGCGGGCACAATACCATCTAAATAGCGATCCACCATATTAGAGACGCGACTAACTAAATTACCTAGGTCATTGGCTAAATGGGCATTATAACAATTGATAAATTTCTCTTCTGAGTAATCCCCATCTTCCGCTGGTGGGATTTCACGCAGCAAATAATAACGCACGGCATCAGCCCCATAACTATGGATCAGGTTAAACGGATCCACCACATTATTCAACGACTTGCTCATTTTTTGACCTCCGGCAGAAACATAACCGTGCACAAAAATAGACTTTGGTGTCGGCAGACCAGCGGATAATAACATGGCTGGCCAATAAATAGCATGAAAGCGGGAGATCCCTTTCCCAATGACGTGCAGGTCGGCTGGCCAGTAGGTATGAAAGAGTGCTGGATCAGCTGAACCATAGCCCAGGGCAGTAATATAGTTGCTGAGCGCATCAAACCAGACATACATGACTTGGGAGTCATCACCAGGCACCGCTACTCCCCACCCTTTAGCGCGGGTGCGTGAGCGTGAAATTGAGAAGTCTGCCAAACCCATATTAATAAACGACAGTACTTCATTTTTGCGAAATTTCGGATAGACTTGAATTTCACCAGAATCTAATAAGCGCTTTAATTTATCCTGATAGTTGCTTAACTTAAAAAAATAATTTTCCTCTTCCACTTGTTCTGGTACAGTCTTGTGATCGGGACACTTCCCAGCAATCAATTCAGATTCGGAGTAGAACGCCTCACAGCCAACGCAATATAAGCCACTATAGCTGCGTTTATAGATATCCTCCGGGCGGCAGGCTGACCAAAAGGCTTGGGCGCCGGCGTGATGGGTGGGCGAAGAAGTGCGAAAAAATTGATCGACGGAAATCTGCAAACTATGCGTTAGCTCAGCAAAGCTAGCGGCATTTTGATCACACAAGATCTGGGTAGTCACCCCGGCAGCTTCCGCCGCCCGCACATTCTTTAAACTATTTTCATCTACTCCGGTGAGGAAATAGGTATCATGACCGATCAAGCGATGGTAACGAGCTAAGACATCAGCCTGTACTAGCTCC
>CAZSXL010000045.1:0-7965 GCA_964611225.1 uncultured Gammaproteobacteria bacterium | reverse complement strand
GGAACCGTATTATGTCTTTAGTGGTTTTGGAACGGATCTGAACGATAAGGTGATGGCTCGGCGCTGGTATGTGGTAGCGTCTAGCCAGGCGGTTGAGTTACGGGCGCCTTACCGTGAGTAAGTTTGGATACGCCTCTCCCACTCTAGCTGTAGTTCGGGTCTAGGATCACGGGTATGGAATTTGAGGAGTTCATCATCCAACACAACGCTACTGGTTTCTAATGGACCGCTTAACTGTTTTAATTGTTTAGGCATAATCCAGAGTTGTAACTTTTTTAATATATTATTCCAGAGTAATAACTTACCTAGGGTGTGACAAATCTGATGTAACCAGGTGTGCCGCATAGATCGATTCATATGCTCTACCACTGGTTGATTATTAGGTAATACCGTATGCAACCATTTACTATTTACTATTTGCTGCGCATAGTGGTGTGGATCATATACCGGCATAGCTTGGGCAATCCAGTAGGCCTCCATGGCATCGTTCGGATGGCGTTGTAGATCAGTCAACTTGGGCAACCCTTGGGGGGTGGCATAAAAGCTGAGGCATAACGCATCTTGGCTTTTATTGGGGCGTGGGCGGACGCGTAATAGTTTTGCCACCACGGTCGTATAAAACCGCGTCGCCCAGATGGTGCGTGGTTGGCTAACAATCAGTAAGTCGATGTCGCTCTCGGCGCGCACATTATGGTACGAGAAGGTGTTCACTAAAAAAATGGCTTCTACCCCGGGCAGCAACGTTAGTAACCAGATGTACCGGCGACGCTTATTAAATTTCAACTCACTTTCAATGTAGCGTTGCTTTCTGATGCTAGTTAACTCACTGCGTTGCTGGAACATGACAAAACCGTCAGCTGCAACCAGTTGTGGCAGTTGTTTTGCTGTCTGGATAACTTCAGCTAAGGTTGCCTGAGGGCTCCGCCATAGATAGCGGTACAGTTCTGGATAGGTCAGGGGGTAATCGAATAAGTCGAAATAGGCCACCGTGCTGATGATGGAATGTTCCAGGTCTGTAGACATAGCTTTATTTCAGCAGTTTGTGCAGGAACTGGCCAGTGTAGGAACGGGTTACCTTCACCACATCACGGGGTGTGCCGACCGCCACAATTTCACCGCCAGCGTCGCCACCTTCGGGGCCAAGATCAATCAGCCAATCTGCACATTTGATCACGTCGAGGTTGTGCTCAATAATCAAGACGCTATTCCCTTTATCGACCAGTTTGTGTAAGACGGTTAACAACCGTTTCACATCCGCAAAATGCAAGCCGGTGGTCGGTTCATCTAAAATATATAAGGTTTTGCCAGTAGCGCGGCGGGATAGTTCGGTGGCTAACTTGATACGTTGGGCTTCACCACCCGATAAGGTAGTAGCATTTTGGCCGAGCTGAATATAACCCAGTCCAACATCCGTTAGGGTTTGTAGTTTTTCTTTAATAGCTGGAATATTTTCAAAGAAGGTCAAGGCTTCTTCCACGGTCATATTTAAGACATCAGAAATAGTTTTGGTTTTATAGTGAATTTCTAGCGCTTGCTTGTTATAGCGATGGCCATTGCATTCGTCACATTTTACATACACATCCGGTAATAAATGCATTTCAATGCGCTGAACGCCATCACCTTGGCAAGCTTCACAGCGTCCACCCTTCACATTAAAGGAGAACCGACCAGCTTTATAACCACGCATTTTGGCTTCGGGTACTTGTGTGTATAGGTCGCGGATATAAGTGAACACACCTGTGTAGGTAGCGGAGTTTGAGCGGGGTGTGCGTCCAATGGGGGATTGATCAATATGAATGACTTTATCCAGATTATCTAAGCCACGAATTTCCTGGTGTTTACCAGGATATTCTTTAGAGTTGAAAAAGTATTGGCTTAAAGCTTTAGCCAAAATATCGATCATCAGGGTTGATTTCCCAGAGCCAGATACACCAGTGATACACACCAGCTTACCTAGTGGAATATCGACATTGACATTTTTCAAGTTGAACTCAGTGGCACCAATAATCTGGATAGACTTGCCACTACCTTTACGGTATTGCTTAGGTGGATCAATACTTTCTTTACCAGACAGATACAAACCGGTGAGGGATTTTTTATTTTTTTTGATCTCGCTGGGTGTCCCTTCCGCAATCACTTCACCACCATGTTTACCAGCACCGGGTCCAATATCAATCACATGATCAGCTGCTTCAATCGTATCGGCATCGTGTTCTACCACAATCACTGTATTGCCTAAATCGCGCAGTACTTTTAGCGTTTCAATTAGGCGAGCATTATCCCGTTGGTGTAAACCAATTGAGGGCTCATCCAGAATATAAATGACACCCATCAGCGCTGAGCCAATTTGGGTGGCTAACCGAATGCGTTGGGCTTCACCACCAGATAAGGTGGCAGCACCGCGATCTAAGGTGAGGTAATCTAAACCAACATTGTGTAAAAATTCAATCCGTTCTTTGACTTCTTTAATTACTGGGGCAGCAATTTTTTGATCCCGGGCATTAAACTTCATCACGCTTAATTTTTCGCGTAACTGTTTAATGCTTAAGCCGCAGACGGTGGCAATGTTAATATCTTGGATAGTGACACTTAACGCTTCTGGTTTTAGCCGTTTACCCTGACAAGTAGGACAAGCAAAAATCCGCATATAGCGTTCAATCTCACTGCGCATATAATCGGATTCGGTTTCTTTGTAGCTGCGTTCGAGGTTGGGGATGACACCTTCATATTCGGTATAAAATTCTTTAACCTTACCGGGTGCAAATGGAGCGTTGACATCATAGTTCTGGCCGGGCGTGCCGTACAACACTACTTCCATCGCTTGTTTGGAGAGATTCTTGATGGGATCATGGATAGAGAAACCATGATTCTTGGCCACGGTTTCTAAAATGCGCATCATCCAGGTTTGGTTTGAAGAGGTGCGCGACCAGGGACGAATGGCACCTTCGGCAATCGATAACTTTTTGTTGGGGATGACTAGATCTTTATCGACTTCTAATTTAGTACCTAAGCCGGTGCAGTCAGAACAGGCGCCGTGTGGGCTGTTGAAGGAAAAGTTGCGTGGTTCCAGCTCTTCGATATTGTAGCCACATTTTGGACAAGAAAATTGTTCCGAAAAGAGATGATCTTTTTCCGCTTCAGTATCATGGACCAACACCAGACCATTGCCCAACTCTAAAGCCGTTTCTAATGATTCCGCCAAGCGTTCTTTGTCGACTTCGCTGCCAATAGTTAAGCGATCGATCACGACATCAATAGTATGCTTTTTCTTCTTGTCGAGCGCCAAATCCTCAGCTTCTTCTAATGGCATCATCACTCCATCAATACGTAAACGAATATAACCGGCTTTGCGTGCCATTTCCATGACGCTTTTGTGCTCACCTTTTTTATCTCGAATCACTGGAGAGATTAGTACTACTTTACTCCCGGCTGGATAAGCCAAAATGGCTTCAATAATTTGATTGACGGTTTGTTTGCTGACGATGGTGCCGTCGTTAGGACAATGGGGGATGCCGATGCGGGCGTACAATAAACGTAAGTAGTCGTAAATTTCGGTTACAGTACCAACGGTAGACCGAGGATTATGGGATGTGGTTTTTTGGTCAATCGAAATCGCTGGAGACAAACCGCTAATTTGGTCGACATCTGGTTTGTCCATCAAGCCTAAGAATTGGCGGGCATAAGCCGATAGACTTTCGACATAGCGGCGTTGCCCTTCGGCATAAATGGTATCGAAGGCTAAGGAAGATTTTCCCGAACCAGATAAACCGGTAATGACCACCAGCTTGTTACGTGGAATTTGAACCGAAATATTTTTGAGATTGTGGACGCGAGCGCCACGGATGCTGATGAAATTATCCATATGAATCGCAAGTAGTATACGCCGGGGTTGGTCTGCAGTCAAGGATCTAGGGATGATTAGTGGTATACTATGGTCATTATCCTTATAAGTAGCAATGCTGACTACAACACTCACGCAACAACTCAAAGAACTACCCAGCCAACCTGGCGTGTATTTGTTTAAGAATAAGTTTGGCAATGTGCTTTATGTCGGTAAGGCTAAAGTCTTAAAACACCGAGTGCGGTCCTACTTTCAAGCTAAGGTGGATTTGTCGGAACTGAAGCAAATTATGCTGCAACAAATTACGGTGATTGATACCATTCCCGTAGCCACGGAAACGGACGCTATTGTGCTAGAAGATCAACTGATTAAAGATTATCAGCCACGTTTTAATACGCTAGCCAAAGATGATAAGAGCTTTTTATACATCCACATTACCGCCGAACAGTTTCCGCGGGTGTTAGCGGTGCGTCGACCGGATATGGAGCAAGGCGGTATCTTTTATGGTCCGTATCCATATGCCAAAAGTCTGCGTGATGTGCTACGTCTACTACACACGATTTTTCAATACCGCACCTGTGGCACCTTACCAAAACGAGCCTGTTTAGAATATTACATTGGTAATTGCCAAGCACCCTGTATTGATAATATCACTGAAGCAGATTACCGGGCGCAGATTGATCGCATCATTGCTTTTTTTGAAGGCAAAGGTGCAGCTTTGAACGCACATTTAGCTGAACAGATGCAACGGGCCGCAGCTGAACAGCAGTTTGAGTTAGCTGCCCAGTTACGTAATCAGCTGTCGGCCTTAGAGCGCTTACAAGCTTCCCGTAAAACACCCCGTCAGTACTTATTAGATCAGTTACAACATGGTAATTTAGATATTGAGTCTGGTTTAACTAAACTAGCTGCAGCCTTACAGTTACCACGACCGCCTCATCGGGTGGAGGTGTACGATATTTCTCATCAGCAAGGCAAATATATCGTCGGTTCCATGATTGTGTTTATGGATGGTTTGCCGGATAAAGCAGAGTATCGGCGTTTTCGGGTGCGCACGGTGATTGGCCAGTCAGATGATTTTAAAAGTTTGCGTGAAGTGGTGACGCGCCGGTTGAAACGGGATTGGCCATTACCCGATTTGGTGATCATGGATGGCGGTAAAGGGCAGTTAAGTGCGGTGGCACAACTGTGGCAACTGGTACAAGTGCCAGTGGTCGCGTTAGCCAAAAAACGGGAAGAATTATTTTTACCAGATAACCCAATTCCTATTTTATTACCGGCGGGTAGTCAGGAATTATTTTTGGTGCAACGGATGCGTGATGAAGCCCACCGCTTTGCGATTAGCTATTATCGTTTGCTGCACAGTAAAGCGATGACGCAAGCTAGACGGCTTGAGTAAGTGCGGTTACTTCCTGTGAGGACAGGGTGCTAGGCTGTAAGCTTAAAATGTCTTCGGCGGTTGCGCCAGCTCGCAATAAATCTGCGTCGGGGATAAAACAACGGGTATTGGGTTCGGCATTGGCTGAGCTACTAACAATAATGCCATTACCATCAGCCGACCGTTCAATCAGTGGGATAGTACCTTGATTAGGTAAGTCGATCAGTAATTGTCTCGCTAATCCAGTTTGTACTTCTGGGAGGGTGATGAGATGTTGCATGAGGGATGAGGGCGTAGCGGTGCTAGTTGGTGTGATTATTGGACTACTTACTACTGGTTGTGGCTCTGGTGTGGTTTCTGCTTCAGCGTGTTCAGTCTGCTTCAGCGTGTTCAGCGATCCTAAATCCGTAATCGCTGTTTTTGTCGCAGTCACTTGTTTCTGTACGGCTGCTAGCTGATCGGCATAGCGCAAACTAATTTTCTCCATTTCTTCTAACAAACCTTGGCGATCTAAACCACCGGCCGAATAATTATCGAAAGCTTTTTTCTCATCAATTTTCTGTTGGTTGGTAATGTGCTTGACTTGCGTCTCGGCTTGTTGTAGTTGCTTAGTCAATTCAGCTTGCTTAACGGCTTGTTCAGCAGCTAGTTGTTCAGCGGATGGTCCAGCACCGATCGAGCGATCAAGCTGAAACAATTCCCGTTCCAAACTTTGTTGTTTTGTTTCCGCTCCCTGCACCTTAGTAATCCAGTCGCGGATATTGTTCAGCATCGAGCTTTCTTCGTCTTGTAGTTTTTCTAATTCAGCTTGCACCTGGGCCCGACGATCGGTGTCAGCTTCAGCCGCTGGTTTGGGGGCTGGCGCGACAGCGGCTGCCAATGGTACTGGCCGCAAAGGCTGTGTAATGGAGGGGTCCAATATGATCTGTGGAGGTGTTTGGTCAGGCATAGATCTGCAGTATATCCTAGTGCTTGACATTTTTGCAAATTATGGGTATATTGCACAGTTCCCACAAGCCATTGCTGAAAACATTGCTGCGTGGGAACAGTCATCGTTTCTGGTCGGGAACAAGGGAACAAGTCCCTATTCCCCAATAGCACCAACCCTTTCCCCATGGAGGTGGCGTCGTGTCTACAGCTTTTTACCACCCCAGTGGTGGAACCCGTCCAGGAAACTGTGCTTCTTCAAGTGTGAGTGAGCCGGCTGGTACCTGCGCGATTGCTCGTCGTCATGTTCCACCCATTGGGCCAGTGCATGTGTGCCCAGTCGTCTCCAGCTCCCAAGCCCCCGGTGCCGCCCGTCTGCAGATCACCTGGCCGTTCCTTACCGCTTATCCGGTAGACGGCATCAGAAATCTGCGGTGTCTCATGGGCGGGCTTGCGGCCAATGTTATCTCGACGTCGGTTGACCCTCACGGGAATGCCACGATCGTGATCGACTGGCCGTACGGTGAAGGACTGCTGTGTCTGAGGACGCAGCTCGTACTCGTCTGGACAAGTCCAACGGACACCCTTGAGGTCGTCCGAGTGGCTGTGTCCGGGAGTCTGAACAGGATGAAGTGAGGTAGGGAAGCGATCAGCGTCCCGTACTGGAGTACCTACCTCACTCACTCCTTAATTATTATTCAGTTTTCGACCTCTCATCCCTAACCCTTCTCTCCTTTCAGGAGAGAAGGGAATTGTTTTATATAAAAACTCTCCCTCTCCAGTAAGGAGAGGGAGGCGGAGGGAGAGGTCGGTGTTTACTTCACTTCAAAACTCTCCAACAAACTGTCTAACGCTCGTTTCACTTCAATCTCGCTATCTTCTGCGGGTACTTGTACTCGAATTGTTACCACATACCGTTCACCGAGGTTTTTTTGGATTGGTAAATAAATAATTTGCAAGGGCAGATCATCAACAGTAGTCGCATTGACCATGACGCCACGTAAAACGGTTACGGCTGGAGTCGCCTCAATCACCGTAGCATTAGTATAGTCAGGTTGGTTATTTTGTAACCAGGTAAAGATATTATCTGAATCGTTTGTTGCCGCTGTCACGCTGATGTTCGTATCAGCCAGAGTATTGTGTGTATACGTAATAGCGTTATCGGCTACGGTGGTAGCTGTCCAGGTAGCTGGCAGTGCCAACGTTATTTCACCGGCTGTGGTAGCAAAAAATCTGGTTTCAATGGGAGTTGGTTTGAGGAGGGTATTGTTAGTAGTTGCTAGCGAGTCAATTTGCATGAAGGTCAGTTGGGCAAAATCTGCTACGGTGGTCATAGCCAGGGCGCTCACAAACGCTAATACACCCACCGTAATGAAATAATGATGTAGCGGCCAGTGGTGTTTGCGTTGCTTAGACTTTAACTTGGATGCAGCCAGTGGTTGCACAACTAACGGTGTTGGCACACTGACAACTCGTATTGGTTCCGCGACTGTTTTTATTGGAACTGTTTTCTGTGTAGGCTTTTTTTTACTGCGCGCACGTTGAACCATCTGTTTCTTAACCGCTGGTTTGGCTTTAGCGGTGTGCACAGATCTTTTTTTAGTTGCCAAGTTTTTTTTGGCTGGTTTTGATTTTCGTCCCTCCATACGTTAATGGGGGAAGTGTACATGGTTTATTTCTCCTTTGCAAGGTATGCAGCCTAAACCAGCCATACACAGGTTATATAACACCTCTCTCCCTAACCCTCTCCCCTATGCAGGGAAGAGGGAATAAGAAAAAATATTTTAAACTACTCCCCTTTCCTGAATAGGAAAGGGGC
>CAZSXL010000044.1:0-7998 GCA_964611225.1 uncultured Gammaproteobacteria bacterium | reverse complement strand
TGTTCCAGTCGAAGCGCGTGAAAACGAGAAGCTTGATGTTGGCTATATGGCTTTAGATGCTGTCTATACTACTGTCCGCAACGTCAATTTTAAAACTGAACATGTCCGGGTTGAACAAATGACCAACTTTGACAAGTTATTGATGGATGTCCGGACCGATGGTACCGTTACTCCGGAAGCCGCTATGAACCAAGCTAGCCAAATCTTGGTGGATCATTTCTCCCAAATCGGTAATTCATTCGCTACTCCAACGGAAAGCTAAATATGCGTCACCAGAAGTCGATTAAAAATCTAGATCGTAATCATGCCGCCCGGGCAGCCTTGTTACGTACGCAAGCGATTAGTTTGATTATGCATGGTCACATGCGCACCACTAAGGCCAAAGCGCAATCCACTCGTCCGTTAGTAGAGCGCTTGATTACCCGTGCTAAACGTAACACCGAATCTTCTCGTCGCTATTTACTAGCCTGCTTAGATAATGTTCCAGCAGTCAATCACTTGATCACTGTAGTGGCTCCGCTGATGAAAGATCGTAACGGTGGCTATACCCGTATGACCAAACTTGGTTTTCGTAAAGGGGATGGTGCCGAATTAGTTCAAATTGATTTCGTGAAATAAAGCTATGACCAGAATCACGCACACTGTCGACGCTACACTCATTACTCCCGGTCGCTTAGCCACCAAGATTGCTGGTTTGCTGATGGGAAAACATAAGCCAGATTATCAACCGTACAGCGACTGCGGTGATCTGGTGAAAGTCATTAATGTAGCCAAGCTTAAATTCAACCCTAAACGACTAGCTAAAACTGAATATAAACACCATACCTTACATCCAGGTGGTTTGCGCCGCACTTTAGCCAAAGATTTTACCCCCGCTGAAATTATGCGCAAAACGGTCAATAATATGTTGCCGAAAAACAAGTTGCGTATTCGGATGCTTAAGCGCTTAACGATTCAATAGCATGGCAGACAAAATCACCAAACGCACTTATCTGTATGCCGTTGGGCGTCGTAAAACGGCCATCGCTAGAGTGCGCTACCACAAAAAAGGCCAAGGCGAAATCGTAGTGAATGATAAACCGATCACTACTTATTTTTCAGTCGCCCAGCAACGTATTGCCGAATCGCCCTTGAGTCACCTCAATGGTTTAAAAGACGCTTCGATTACGGCGCGCGTCTTAGGCGGTGGCAAGCAAGCCCAAGCCGAAGCGATGCGTTTAGGTATTTCTCGATTATTACTCCAAATCGATCCTGCTTTACGTACCAATTTGAAATCTGCCGGTTTTCTGACTCGCGATCCTCGCAAAAAAGAACGGAAGAAACCTGGTTTGAAGCGTGCCCGTCGAGCTCCACAATGGTCTAAACGTTAGCGCCCGTCTATTCGCCACTAATATGACGCTTCCCAGCGTCTTAGCCAAAAACACCACCTACTTAGCTCTGTCATCCATTGCTCAGAAGGTGTTAGCGTTTTGGTGGTTTACCTATGTGGCCGAGCAGCTCCAAGAGGACTTGTTAGGTAAGTACACTTTCGCCGTCACCTATACCAGTATCTTTGTCATCGTGATGAATTTTGGTTTGATCCCGATCTTAACCCGTGAAGGGGCCAAACAACCAGATCAACTGGGTGTACAGTTTCAGAAAATAATGTCACTGAAGATTGTGCTGACCATCATCAGTACCATCGCTCTGATTGCCGTCTTTCATACCTTGAACGCCTTTAAACCGATGCCGGAGCATACCGTCCTGTTGGTCTACTTAGCGATTGGCATTATTGTGTTTGATACCTTTCGCTCGATTATCTTTGCGGTCTTACGGGCGCAACAGCTGATGCAATACGAAGCCATTGGTCAATTTTTTTACCAGGTGGTCGTGGTGGCCGTCGGTCTGGGATTATTCGCCCTGGGTTATCAAGCCGCTGGTTTGATTATTGCTATTAACATCGCTAGTGTCTGCTATTTATTGTTTGCAATTTATATTTTATTCAAAAAAACCACGGTGCGGTTTGGCTGGCAGTGGCACTGGCGCGAGATGGGACGATTGTTGTTGGTAGCGGCGCCGTTTGCTCTGGCGGATGTCTTCTTTAAACTCAATGGATCGTTAGACACTGTGATGCTGGCCTATTTGGCAGGTGATCGCTATGTGGCTTGGTATAGTATTGCTCTGAAACTGACCATTACCCTCACTGTTATTCCCGGTGCTTTCGCGACTGCTTTTTTTCCCGCCATGAGCCAGGCCTTAACAAAATCGACGACCGCACTGCGTGATATTTTTGAACAGTCCACAATTATACTCTTACTAGTCAGTATTCCGATTGCGGTCGCCACCACCATCCTAGCTCCTAGTATTATTGGGGCAGCGTTTGAAGATTTTCCAGCCGCTATCCCGGCTTTACAATGGTTGATGGCTAGCTTGATCTTCTTGTTTGTGAACTATCCCATTGGTAACGCGCTTAATGCCGCCAACAAACAATTGTTGAACACCGTCAACATGGGTATTGCCTTGGTGACAAACGTCATTTTGAATGTATTACTGATTCCACAATATACCTATATTGGGGCGGCCATCGCTGCCAGCATCAGCACAATCATCTTAGTTGGTTTGGGATTACCACATGTCTACCAATTGACGCGCTTTCGCTTTAGCGTCATCTTTAAAAAAATGTTCTTGGCTACAGCAGCGGCTAGCATCATGGGCGCAGTTTTATGGTGGTTGCAAGTAACCTTACCCCAAACCAAGATTATGTTACTACTGGTCATGGCTGGTGGTGCGATCATCTATGGATTAGCCTGTTTCTTATTGCGGGCGGTGACACGCCAAGATATCCTTGCTTTATGGACGGCCATCAAACCAAACCGGTCTTAATTACCCTAGAGTACCCGCCGCAGGTGGGGGGAGTGGCCAATTATTACCACGCTTTGATGCGAGCGTTACCGTTAGACTGTGCCGTGCTGGATAGTACCCAATTACCGCGCCAGTGGTGGCGGATGATTCCGTGGTTATATCGGCAGGTGCAGCAACAACACTATACCCATATTTTGGTCGGTCAGATTTTACCACTCGGTACCGTAGCATTAGTGATCCATTGGCTACTCGGGACGCCGTATACTGTGTTTACACATGGGATGGATGTACTCGTACCGCAACGGTATCCACGTAAACGCTGGCTGCTACGTAAAATCATTCACTCTGCCCACCAGGTGATTGCCGTCTCCCAGTTTACCGCTGATCAAGTAAAACAGTTGGAGCCATCTGCGGCGGTGACCGTGATTCATCCAGCTGCGCACATTACGCCGGACCTCCCGATCAAGCCAGTATCTAATCTGCCTGACCAATTCATCCTGTCCGTTGGTCGCTTGGTTGAACGCAAAGGGTTTGATCAAGTGATTAAAAGTGCAGAGCAGTTTCCAACCTTGCATTATGTGTTAGCGGGGAATGGCCCTGATCAGGCTAGATTGCAACAGATAGTCCAGCAAGTTGGCATAACGAACCGAGTACATTTTTACAATCATCTGACGGATCATGAAATTGCCTACTTATATTTAAACTGTTTATTCTTAGTGATGCCATCCCGACAACTAGCCGACGGTGATGTGGAAGGTTTCGGGATTGTGGTTTTAGAAGCTAATCGGTTTGGCAAAGTAGCGATTGGTGGAAAAGCGGGCGGCATGGGCGATGCCATTCAACATGAACGAACCGGACTACTGGTAGATGGTGCCAGTAATACAGAGTTAGTGGCTGCAATAAAAAGACTGTTAAATGTCGATTATCGGGCCAATTTAGAGCAACAAGCCAAACAGTACAGTGATCAACAAACCTGGGAATATGCAGCGCACCAATTATCCGCTATAGTGGACAACAATGGTTGATGTTTCGATTATTATTGTATCGTGGAATGTACGCGAGCAATTACGCGCTTGTTTACGATCCATTATCCAATACAGCAGCGGTGTGACTTATGAAGTGATTGTCGTTGACAATGCTTCCCATGATGGATCAGCTGACATGGTCTTGACAGACTTTCCACAGGTACACTTAATCAGGAATAACAGTAATCGCGGGTTTGGTGCCGCTAACAATCAAGCTGTTCAGATTGCCCAAGGTCAGGACCTGTTATTTCTGAACGATGACTGTCAATTTACCGAGCATATTTTATCACGCTTACAAAGTATCATTCGCAGTCAAGCCACGGTTGGTATGGTGGGGATTAAATTACTAAATGTAGATGGATCAGTACAACAGCAAGTGCGGGCTTGGCCAACTGTGTTGGATCAAACTGTGATTCAACTAAAATTACATCATCTCTTTCCCAAGTTAGTTAATCGTTATCTGTTGCCGGATTTTGACTACAGTACCGCACAGCGTGTGCCTCAAGTGATGGGGGCTTTTATGTACATGTCGTTAGCAGTGGCGAAGCAGTATGGCCCATTTGATGAAGCTTACTTCGCTTGGTTTGAAGAAGTGGATTTGCAGAAACGCTTGCAAGCGGATGGCTTGACGGTCTGGTACGAAGCCTCACTCAGTTGCATGCATGCCAAAGGTCAAAGTTTTCAACAATTACGTCGTCCGACTGCTCAACGTATTTTTAATCGTAGCTTACGTACCTACATGCGCAAGCATTATGGAGCGTTGGCCTATCTGTGGTTTCTTGGCTTACATCCAATTAGTATGACCCTAGCCTATGGCGCGCAAATGGTTCGCTAGTTGGATTGTGATCATCATGGTGGTTGAGAGTCTGTCGTGGCTATCGTATGGCTATCCCAGTCTTCGAAGCATCTTCACTGTGGTGGTGTTGATAGTTGTTCTGTTGGCAGCTTGTTATCGTTTACAATGGGGAATTGCAGCGGTGTTAGCAGAGTTAGTAGTTGGTTCCCAAGGATATTTGTTAGCCATCACCGGGCCAGTAACGATCTCTCTGCGTTTAGGGTTATTTGCCGTCGTTGGTCTAGCCACAGTAGTGTGGATCGTGCGACAACGATCCGTGGCTGTTGTGCAGACGCGTTACTGGAAATGGTATCTGGCGCTGGTCGGGGTATTGAGCGTGGCTGTGTTGACTGCTCTGTGGCACGGCAATACAGTCAGTAATATTTTTTTGGATGCTAATGGCTATCTATTTATTGCCATGCTGATACCGTTTACGCAAGCGCTGCGTAGTAAAGCGGACATTCAGCAGGTCTGTCTGGTCATGTTGGCTGCCCTCACCATGCTGGTGGTGCAAACGGTGGTGATCTTGTTTGTGTTTTCACACCTGGCAGCCTTTCAATATTATTTGCCTGATCTTTACCGCTGGCTAAGGGACTTTCGTTTGGCAGAAATTACCATGCAGGACAATCATTTTACGCGCGTCTTTTTCCAAAGTCATTTATACGTTCTGTTTGGTTTTATTCTAGCGAGTTGCAGCTTTATTTTGAAACGTTCCATTAAGTGGTCAGCTGGGTTGTTGGGTACTACCTTAACCTTGATCTTCATTAGTTATTCACGTAGTTTTTGGGTGGCAACAGTACTGGTACTTGGTATCTTGTGTGTTCTGGCTTATCGTCAGCACCGCCACTGGTCATTCATCGGTACAACCTTGCTGTCCATGGCCATTGGTTACGTTGTAGTCTTAGGGATTATTAATGTACCGCTGTTTGGTACGGGAGCCGCCGTTGATATTGGTGATTTATTAACTGAACGAACCAAGGATGCGACTACCGATATTGGTGGTGGCTCACGGATGGCGCTACTATTACCGCTCGCTAAAGCTGCCACTGAATATCCACTGTTCGGTTCTGGCTTTGGCACCGAGGTGACGTATGCCACTAAGGATCCACGTGCGCTCGCCACCAATCCGTCAGGGCTCTATACGACCTATGCGTTTGAATGGGGTTACTTAGATCTATGGCTGAAACTTGGTTTAGTGGGCACAGTACTGTATCTCAGTATTATTGGCGCGTTGGTGACACGTGTGTGGTATCAACAGCGAGCGGCCACAGTACTGACAGACCGGGTTTATTTACTGACGGCTGCCGTCGGAACAGTAGCCCTGGGGATCGTTCATCTGCTAACACCGTATCTGAATCACCCGTTAGGGATCGGTTGGATTATCTTAGTGACTAGTATGGCCTCTGTCTATGATCGCAGCCAAAGTTAGTTTAGTGATTCTAACCTACAATAGTGAACGCCACTTACCGGCGTTGCTACAATCGATTGGTGGGCAAACCTACCAACCCATCGAAGTGATTGTGGTTGATAATGCGTCGCAAGATGGTACGGTTGCCTGGCTGGAACAGCAAACGATTTTACCCCACATGCAAATCATCCGTAATCCGCGCAATGATTGGTTTGCCAGGGGTAATAATTTGGGTATCCAAGCGGCGCAAGGGGAGTACATTTATATTTGTAATGATGATATTGTGTTGACCGCTACCGCGATCGAGCGCCTGGTGCGTCGTCTGGAACAATCACTGCACAATGCCCTCGTGGGTGGCAAAATGTTAAAATTAATTGAAGGTAAACCAAGTCATGTGATTGATAGTGCTGGTTTGGTCATGTATCGATCCGGTCGGGCAGTGAATCGAGGAGAGCAAGAAGCAGATACCGGGCAGTATGATTTAGCCCAACCGATTTTTGGCATCACCGGAGCCGGCATGTTGTTGCGGCGGTCAGCCCTGGATGCCGTACAACACCAGTCGGACGAATGGTTTGATAATGATTTTGTCGCCTATAAAGAAGATATTGATTTAAGTTGGCGACTAGGCAATGCTGGGTATGCAGTCTGGTATGAACCCAGTGCGATCATCTACCATGCTCGTACCATGCAACAGACTTCGCTGGCTAGTCGATCAGATAAATCTAGCTTGATTCGAGCCATGTCGTATCGCAACCATCTGTGGCTGCTCTGCAAAAACTTGACAGCTTTAGAATTAGTCAAACGACTACCTTGGCTTTTGCCCTATGAATGTGTTAAACTCGCCTATGCTTGTCTGTGTGAGTGGTCCACCGTGCGGATGTTACCACAGACATTAGTGGGTATTCCACGCATGCTACATAAACGTTATGTCCGACATTAAACTATCCTTCATTATTCTCAACTACAAAACTAAGCACTTATTGCGCTTAGTGATTCGTAATTTAAAACAGTTAGGTTTAACTGTGTCGTACGAAATTATTGTCGTCGATAATGCTTCTAACGATGGTAGTGTTGAAATGATGCAGCAACACTATCCGGATGTACAGTTAATCATCAGCCCAACTAACACTGGACATGCCAAGGGCAATAACTTAGGGATCGCACAAGCCAAAGGCGAATATCTGGTGATCATGAATAGTGACATTATTTTTACTAATTCGGATGATCTTACTCAAGTAGCAACTTACCTTGACCAACATCCAGCGGTCGCTCTCTTGGGACCACAATTACGTAATGCGGATGATTCAGTACAATATTCTTGTTTTCGACCATACTCCAACCTCACCCCAGTCTATCGACGCACTCCACTTGGTAAATTGCCGTTTGCCCAGCGCGATCTAGCCAATCATTTGATGACAGATTTTGACCATCAAACGGTGCGGGAAGTGGACTGGCTATTGGGTGCAGCCTTGTTTGTGCGCAAAGCCGTGTTAGATCAAATCGGAGCCTTTAATGAAGGGTTTTTTCTCTACTTTGCAGATTTTGAATTATGTGACCGCATCCGTTGGCATGGGTATAAAGTGATGTATTACCCTAATGTGCATATTGTTCATTATCATCGCCGTGAATCTGCCCAGCGCTCGTTTTGGGGTGGCATGGGTAGTGTGCTAAACTATACTACCCGGATTCATCTGAAAGATTGTTGGACCTATCTACATATTAATAAGCAAGGCTATGCCCCTCATTCCTGACATCAAGTTACCAGTCAAAAAACAATCAACACCAACCCAGCCGGTTAAGCGACCGGCAGCTAAACCGGCTGTCACCATCCGACCGCCGAAACAACGGCACAGTTGGCAATGGCCAAGTTGGTTGCGGAATCATAAGCG
>CAZSXL010000043.1:0-8019 GCA_964611225.1 uncultured Gammaproteobacteria bacterium | reverse complement strand
GGAGCACCCACCTTGTTCAAGGTGATTGTTAACCATAACATCGTCGTATACAGCAGTAGATAAATAGTTCCAATCCAGTTGCCCGCCCACTCTAAACCCATGGCGGCTAAGACAGCTGTAATTAGGGCAACTTGATAGATAATAATTTTAGTAATGGCACCAACTTCACTCTCCATATTTTGGTAACGAGCCAGTGGTCCGGCTAAACTATTAGTGAGTAGATAGAGCATAAAATAGGCGATCGCATCCCATGGATCTCCGCTGTTGACTTGGATCACACTAAAGATAATACAGGCTACACTAGTGATATTGAGGATCGTAGGCGATATTCTAAAATAAGTTAAGAAGTTCAGTACTGGCTTTAGAAAGATCGCTCGTTGGCGTCTGATTTCTAACACCGCCTCTTTTTCAGCCTCACTGTAGTAGTTGGTGAAGGCGTCATCATTTTGGTAGATCTTACCTTCATATAACCGGAAGGCTTTGATCAACGATTCGCGCACGACGGTATAGAATTTGTAGACAGCAAAATACGGGTGTACACCAAAACGTCGGGTAGTGAATCGGGTTGATTGATTTGTACGAATGGCTTGAAAGACCGCAGTGCGATTGGTCAGGGGAACAGCTGGTACCTCCATGCCACTACCAATTTCATCGAGGGCGTGGGCATCCGAACCCCCGGTATAGAGCGTCACTTCAGGAAAATTATAATACTCTGTCGGCAGCGCCATCACCTGGGCACATTGTGCTCGTTGTTTTTTTAAAATACCTTCCAATTTAAAAAGGCGCATGGCAGCTACAAAACCTTTCAAACAAGAGTTCGCAATTTCGACCCCACCAAGCGTACGGATCGCAGTAATCGTAGCGTTTTTACCAACACGTTGCTCACTACCCGAGTGAGCCCACAGTACTGGATGAGCGATACTGCCAACTAAATCAACCTGCTGTTTAATATACTGTACCATCTCCAACTGGCTGAGTTGCCTGGGCACCATTAATTTTTGATGTTGATACAATTGATCGTTCTCGGCGAACACAATTACATCAATGCCCTCACTGGTCAGGGCTTCGATACCAGGAAACAGTACGGTGGTAGCATCATTTGGTCTGGTAGCTTGTAATAACTGGTAGGCGCGCGGTGGATTTTTAAAGACATGTTCGGTAGCTATGACCACCGCTACATCGTGGCGCGCAAACTCCCGCCAAATTTTAACGCACTTACGTTTAGCGAAATAATCGTATTTTGACAGGTTAGGGTGAAAATGATAGTCTACGAGCATCTGCGGCTACTCTAGCCAAATTATGGTATCCTGGCAATGACTAAACATAAAAAACATACTGATCAGAAGCACATCGCTAAAGTGCGCGGTGAAATCATCCACCCGCATGATGCACATGATGCCAACAAACGTGGTGGCAGTATTTCTTGGCGTATTTTTAGGGTAATGTCCGAGCTGGTAGATGGTTATGAGTTTTTATCTGGTTTGAAGAAAGAGGTCACGGTGTTTGGTTCAGCGCGTACCAAAACTAGTGACCGTTACTATCAAGAGGCCGAGAAGCTGGGTGCCATGTTAGGCAAAGAAGGCTTTACTACCATTACGGGTGGTGGCCCAGGGGTCATGGAAGCTGCCAATAAAGGAGCCTATGATACTGGTGGTGAATCATTGGGCTTGAATATTCAATTACCAAAAGAACAGCGCGCCAATCCATACGTCAAAAAAGGTTTGGGCTTTCACTTCTTCTTTACGCGTAAAGTAATGATGACCTCTCCGTCGCAAGCCTTTGTGGTGTTTCCGGGTGGATTTGGTACCTTGGACGAATTTTTTGAAGTAATTACTCTGATTCAAACTGGAAAAATGCCACGCGTGCCGATGATTTTAATGGGGAAAGAGTATTGGGGGATGTTAGATCAGTTCATTCGGAAAGAAGTATTGGCGCACCACAAAGCGATTGAAGCTGAAGACTTGAAATTATATACCATTGTCGACACGGCTGCCGCAGCCATGCGCATCATTCGTAAGACGCGCGAAAGTGACTACCTTAGCTAACCCAGCAATCCTATTATCGGTGATTGCCGAGACTCCAGATTATATCGTGCTGAATAAAGCAGCTGGTATGGTAGTGCATCAAGCAGAACAGCACTTAGAGCCAGACACCATTGTGAATGGTCTGTTGGCACGTTACCCAGAGTTGGTGGATGTGGGTGAAGATCCAATGCGGCCAGGTATTATCCACCGTTTAGATCAGCATGTATCTGGAGTGTTAGTGGTAGCACGGACCCAAGCTATGTTTCTACATTTGAAAGACCAATGGCAACAGCATCTTGTCCGTAAACAATATATTGCTTTGGTACACGGCAAAATGAGCCGCACTGATGGTGAGATCAATTTTTCGATTGCGCGGTCTAGCCAGCAATTTACCAAAATGGCCGCTCGGCCAGATGCTTCTGGCAAAGCGGCGGTCACACGTTATAATGTGCTGCAGCAATACCAACGCTATGCCTTACTAGATGTAGAGATTTTAACCGGGCGCACTCACCAAATTCGGGTGCACATGAGCGCGATTGATCATCCGATTGTGGGCGAACAAGTCTACCTGCCCAAAAACTTTAAATCACGCCTCCAGCCTGGTCGCCTGTTCTTACACGCTGCTAGCCTCAGTTTTGGGCTGCCAGATGGCACCATCGTAGGGTTTAGCGCTCCCTTGCCGGATGACTTACAGGCCATCCTTGACGGTTTACATTGATTTCGCTATAGTATTCTAGCTTTTTATTAATCGGTAAATAGACTTATGAGAGATTTTCCAGTATTGAAGGCAGGCTATACCGTACGGTTACACTTACGCATCAGCGAAGGTAAAAAAGACCGTACCCAGGTATTTGAAGGTATGATTATTAGCATCAAAGGTAAGGATGATGCTACCCGGATGATCACTGTCCGTAAAGAGGCTAAAGGGTTTGGGGTAGAAAAAATCATCCCACTTGCGATGCCAACGCTTGAAAAAATTGAAGTAGTCAAGACGGCCAAAGTGCGCAAGCAACGTCTCTACTACGTCAAGAACTACAGCAAGCGTTTGAAGGAAGAAATGGTTAAGAAGTAACTATTTTTTAGAGTCGAAAGGCCGAGGTGGCGGAATTTGGTAGACGCACTCCCTTGAGGTGGGAACGGGCGAAAGCCCATAGGAGTTCGAGTCTCCTCTTCGGCACCAGCTCTTTAGGACGATTAGCTCAGTTGGTAGAGCATCTCATTTACACTGAGGAGGTCGAGGGTTCGAGCCCCCCATCGTCCACGAATATATTTATATGCTAACACGTTTTTTGATCGGAATTGGAATCATTGCCCTCGCGGTGTTTATGATTGTAAAATCCGATTTGCTGTTATCGTGGTTTGGTAGAATTTCCTGGGCAGAAGAAAAGCTAGGATCAGAAGGCGGTACTCGGATCTTTTACAAGATTCTCGGTATGGCTTTGATTGTCTTGGCATTCCTGATCATGTCTGGTAAGATTATCGGCATTCTTGATTTTGTATTTAAACGTGGTGGTCTATGACCCGCGGTCAATTACAAAACGAGTGGGAAACTCAGACTGCAGGGGTTGTCCGGTTATTATTTCCTGGGCGCTCACTAACTGAACCCGACGTCGCAGAGGCGATCGATTTTCTAGGCGAGTGTCTTCGTTACAATGATATCTTGGATGAAAGGCGTTTTTTGAAAATTTTTTATACTATTCCACGTCAATCCATACGAGAAGCTTTGCAGAGCGGTACAACAGCGGCGCAACTAATTCAAGATAGTGCTAAACTGCAACATAGTTTATTAAGGAAGGGAGAGATTCGTGCTGAGGGTAGAACGGCGAATCGTGCCAACCCAGCGGAAGGTAGTAAGCATCGGCGCGGCTCAAGAGTAGGTTGACGTATAATGCTGTATATCTTAGTATAGTGAACGCCAGTCATACGGGCCCTTAGCTCATTTGGTAGAGCGCCGCATTTGCACTGCGGAGGTGAAGAGTTCGAGCCTCTTAGGGTCCACAAATGTCAGATTAGGGTATATGATAAGTAGATGAAATGGAAGCGGTGCATCATTGGACTGGTCATGATTATGATCGGCATCACCGGTGTTGTAATATTTTTGAATAATCAGAAGCATCCGCTAACAGCGGTAAATAGTTTAATTGATGAATCGGTTCATACTGAGAGCAGTACCAATGATAATGCCTTTAGTCAGGGTCTTAGCCAAGGTAAGTGTGAAGACAGTGGCACAGTTGAGTTTACTCATTTACCAATGAACCTAGAGGATATTGGGGTTATTCAGCCGTATGGGATTATGGTTGGGGAACATGTGATACCAACATCGCATGGTTATGTGACACCAGCTATTTTCCAGTCAGAACGAGACCAATACTCTGTGTACGCCATCGCTGACGGCTACATCGTCAATATCTCTCACCGCGGCGAAGGCCTTGCCGACGAGCATAACCCGGACAGAATTATAGACGAATACCAAATCTATTTTGAGCACAGTTGCACCTTGTATAGTTACTACGACTTGCTCACTTCACTGTCTCCAGATTTGACTGCAGTGGTTGGGCAGCTAACGGGCTATGCCAGCCAGCCAGTGCGGATTCCGGTGAAAGCCGGTCAGTTGGTTGGTCGCATCGGTGGCCAGACAGTAGATTTTGCTGTCTGGAATTTTGAGAAAACTCCGGATTACTTCGTCAATTCACAATCCTATGAAGAGGACAGACCATATCTTGATGATATGTTTAAATACTTTATCGAACCGCTCAAGACTCAACTACTCGCCAAGGCTGGTCGAGTGATAGAACCTAGAAGTGGCAAAGTTGATTATGATATTGCTGGCAAGCTGGTCGGCGGGTGGTTTAAAGAGGGTAGTGGTGGTTTCCAAGGCCAGGACAGTAATCAGTATTGGGATGGTCATCTGGCCATTGCCTATGACTACATTGATCCAACGTCTATTAAGTTTTCGATTGGTAATTATAATGGTTCGCCCGCCCAATTTGGTGTTAAAGATAATGCCCCGGATCCTGCGACCATTGGTATGGATTCTGGGGTGATTAAGTATGAGCTAATGATGGGTAATATCATTAATGGCGAAACCGGTGAATACTGGACGTTCGACTATCCGCTGGCCAATCCTAAATTTATCACAGAGGGCTCAGTGCAAGGAACAGTACTTTTGCAAATGACCGCGCCAGATCAGTTAAAGCTTGAACTATTTCCAAATACAACTGCCGATCAAGTGACCGACTTTACTGCGGCTGCACAATTATATACTCGTTAACTAAGCTACTATGAACACAAGACTATTACAACGCATCCTTGATGTGGCCATCCAACTATTCATCATTGCCGGCTTGTTCTATGCAGCCTATGAATTATTAGTAGTGTTCCATCTCCCAGGAAAGAATCTGGTTTTGTTTGGTGATGCGACGAGCATAGATCTTAGTTTATTAGTAGCGCGTCGGCTGTATGCGCTTGAATTTTGGATTATTCTCACCTGTTATTTTGTCTATCTAGGGGTAAGAAAAAAAATTTGGAGATAGAATCCAAAAAAGTTATCCACAGGTAGTTTACGGTACATTTAGTGATCTTTTTTTGTAAAAGATTTTATTTTGTGTAGTTGGTTTTTTTAAAATGAATGTATAGGTCATTGAATCATTTGTTGTTGTACAAAAAAATTATTGATTTTGTTAGAGTTTATCACTATATTTTGTTTTTTTAGCATAGCATCACTACATTCTAACTATTATTTTAGTTATAAAAAAATAAATAGAGTAAATAAACTTAAAAAAATGATTTATTTTATTACCTATACACATCGTGCAACGTTATTGCGCGCACTTATTTACATTGACACATAAAAATGTGTCGTCGTATAATGTATGTATATAAAAAAAATAATTGACGTCCGTTGACGTTACTATGAGAGGAGGTGAGAGTAATGGCAAAGAAAAAGAAAGTAGCTAAAAGAAAACCTGCTAAGCGCACCACGAAACGTAAGGTGGCTAAGAAGGCAAAGTCAAAAAAGCGCAAATAATAGCGTTTAAGAGATAACACTTGCCCTGTACATTCCGTACAGGGTTTGTGTTTTTATCGTTTAATCTATGCGCACTGTGCGTACCGTCCGCGACTGACCAACCGCAATGTCATTTACTTTAAATTTAATCACAACGCGTTGCATCCCTACTGGCCAAGTCATGCCCTGTCTGAGTGGTATAGCAAAGTCATTTTTTTCACCCACTGACCAGTCTTGGTTAATGGTATATACAGGTTCGTCATTCACCTCAATAGTAGTGCCAGCTGGGATGGTGATCTCACCCGTATTACGCACTACTAATTGTAGCGTTGGCTCCCAGCCAGCTAGCATTGCTACTGGTAGATCGGCACTGATCACCTTAGTGCTATACGGATTAGTGATTTCAATCTTCGTACTATGCTTGCTGCCACGAATAGCATGCCCATGCTGATACAAACGCGTGGTGAGTGTATATGTGCCGATCCTATCCGGCAATATGTTTAATGCAGTCGTCAGAGCTAGGCTAGTGGATACTTTAACGTTATTGTCCAAAGCAATTTTTTGTCGCTCACCAGTTTCCACGATACGCATTTGCATCACGACTGCAGATTCTTTCCAGCGGTGATCTCCAATGTTGGAATACTCCGTAGTGACCGTCGGAGCTTCTGACAGGTAGTAACTAGCGGCCAGATCACTGCCAGTAAATAAAGCTTGATAATCTTTAGTTTCGCTACCGCGTAGTGAAACATATTGCTCACTAGCAGCCGTGCGGGTAGTAGGCAGTGCGTCATAGATAACAGAACCGGGACAATAGGTATAATCAATATCACGGTGGGTGAGCACATTAGGTAATTCAGCCGCAAACCAAGTGCTCGAGCCAGCTGGGTCAAAGCTAAATTGAGCAGATGTACTGGCCACTAGCTCAACCAGCGATTGTTGCATTGGCTCAGTCACTGTATTCACAGTATCACAAGCACCTGATTCCTCCTCATAACACCCTAATAAGGCTACACCAACACTACCTTCATTATAGTTGATATCGGTATAAGAATTATAAGCATGGGCTCCAATTGCACCATCACCGCCATAACGACCTTCATAAATGTTCCCGGCGGGATCGATAAGATAATTATAGCCAATATCGCCCCAACCTAAAACAATCGCATGCCAATAGTAGATGCCACGAATCGTAGCGGCTGCATCTTCACTGCCGTCACTGCCTGCGGTGTGGTGGATCACAATTTTAGTAGGAGCCTGGTAGTCTGGTTCCCAGGTGCGGTAACTTTCATCAGCGCCCCAATCGCTGCGACTGATCACCGTCAGGTCAGAACTAGCCAAAGCGCTACCAAAGACTTGGCGCAACGTGCTGGTAATGGAACGATACGGGCGCACAGTGGAATCAAAATAGGTAATACGAACATTTTGCACGGCGCCAGTGTCACCCATAATTTTATAACGGACACGTTCTCCCGTCACAAACAATGGTACCGATGTAAAAAATTCACCAGCGTCTTTGGCATCATCGCCCATCATGGCCAGATTGTTCCAAACACCATCATCTACTTGGAGTGCAAAAGTAACGTCAGCTGTTTCGCTTCCGGTCCAAATTAGACCGATGCCGTTAAAGGTAAATTGGGCAGTAAACTCTGGGGAACTATATTCGGTGGCTGAATTAGCATCGTCATTGGTGGAACTGATATTTACGTCTGTAGGCGTGTGAGTAATGCTATCCGCTCGCGTGCCAGTTTCATCAGCCGAAGCGGTATCCATGAACGCTAAAATAGACAGTCCAACAAACAAGACAGTAAAGGTCAGCACGAGATGCAGTTTTGATTTGAGAGCGTACATTTTTTTGTTTTTTATTTTGGGTTGCGCAGCACTTTGAGTGGGATACATTGTATCAGAAAAATGACCTTTTGTCCAGGCAGACTGAATACCCCCGTATTCTAAACTAAATGCACCACAGCTAGACTGTAGGTACCCCCTAAC
>CAZSXL010000042.1:0-8195 GCA_964611225.1 uncultured Gammaproteobacteria bacterium | reverse complement strand
TTGGCGCATTTATAGTGACGCTGCCTGTACCAGTACCGTATTGAATGTGACAAGTACAAATAGCCTAACAAGTTATACAGTACCGGCTGATACGTTGACCGGTAATACGACCTACTATTGGCGAGTGGCGTACAGTAATACTTTTGGCAATACCAGTGCCTATGCTAGTTGCACTCAATTCAACACTATTCAGACCGCTCCAGAACGCACGGCTGATTTTCCAGACCAAAACATCACTGAAGACAGCACATTAGATTCTGGTATCCAGGTGGATGATTATTTTACCGATGCGCAAGGGGAAGTCTTGACCTACATTGCTACTGTCGCGGATAGTAATTTACTGGTGCAGCTGAAAGCTGATCAGGAAATTGTGCTCAGTGCAACGGCCGACTGGTTTGGTCAAAGCAGCGTGACGCTGACGGCTTGTGATCCTGATGGTGACTGTGCCAGCGGAATCATGGCTGTTACGGTGACGCCAACCAACGATGCGCCAGCTGCCCCTATCGCCGGGTTCTCCCCAGCCGGCAGTGACACATCAAGCAGTTTGCAGCCAACTATTTCTTGGACAGCTGGCAGTGATATTGACGATGACAGTGATGATTTAACGTATGCGGTGAGACTAGGTACCGACGTTGATCCAGTGGCGCATTCATTGGTCACGCTACAAAGCGTGACTGGCGTCAATAGCGTTGTTCCCACTACGGACTTAACGGATGAAATGACTTATTATTACGCGGTGCGGACAATAGATGCAGCCGGGTTGGAATCTGATTGGAGTGAGATTCAAACCTTTGTTGTCAATGTCAGTAATACTCCTGAATTGCATTTAACCAAGGCTGTAGCGATCTCTTCGCAACAAACTGCGTGGTGGAGTTTCAGTCATATTCCCCTGGCCTTCATCCAACCGGCTCAGGCCAGTAGTACCTCTGGTAACACAACAACCAATCTTTCAGATCAGATTGCCGATCAATCATTCATAGCACTGTTAGTATCCATTGCAGTGCTACTGTTTGCCATGATTATTGTACTGGTGCTGGCTCGTCACCCTAAACATTTTGTGAAGGCCTTACTGTATGATATGCCAGGCGCCTTTGAACAAATCTACCGACCAGACCATAGTACTGCTGTCACTGCGTATGCTAGTTTCAGGCATCGGTTAATGGCAGCCCGTTATACTATATATATTGCAGCGCTTGTGCTGGTTTCAGCCTTGGTCATGAACGTATTACATGCGCGGGTCAGTCATTGGTTAACGCAGGCACAAACTACTAGCACGGCTGTACAGCCCGGCGAGGCCATTACCGTGTCACTGAGTTATAGTAATACTGGCGATGGTGATGCCACCAGTGTCATTTTGTCTGATACGTTTCCTAGTGATACATCATTCCTCAGCAGTACAGTACCGGTTACACGGCATGCCCATCAGGTCAGTTTTGACCTTGGTACTATCCAAGCCGGTGGTACAGGCCGGGTGAGTTATCAGTTGGAACTAGCTGAACCGTTTACAGATGATACTCTGCAGCTTGACCCGGCGGAGTTAATTGCTAACGAGATAAGCACATCAGTGTTATCTGAGCGGGTGGTTGTACCAGTGGTGTCTAGTAGAGTGTCTGGTCAAGTGACAGGCAGTGCCGGTGTAGTCCTCGAGAATGTATCTATCACCTTGCAGTGGGGAGATCAGCATACCCACACGGTTACTACCGATACGAATGGTGATTATGCTTTTAATGGCTTAGCTAGCGGCGATTATATGATTGCGGCTACTACACCAACCAATCCAACTGTGACGCAAGAACAAAACACTACCTCAACCCGAGGTGGTCGCACCACAGTCAATTTTAGTTTTACTACGGCGAGTGGCGGCAGTGAAAATAGTAACACCAATACTACAACCAATACGAACGTAAATGCACCAGTCAACACCGATACCGCTGCCAATACTAATACCACGGTTGATACCAATACGACTACCGATACAACTACGGACAGTAACCTTCCTGATACAACTACACTAGATACAACGATTCTACCGACTAATCCGGATGTTGGGTTATCGCTAGATCAGCAAGCTTTAGCGGAAAGTTTTGTTGTATCAGATTTAAATGGTGAGGCTTTGTCTGTTCGGCGGCCAGTGGTGTATTTGACTGATGATCCTAGTAAAGTGCTAGCCGGCGCCGTGGTATTGCCAAGCACTGCCAAAACGTTAACGTTCCGTGGAATCACCTTGCCCAATAGCACCATTACGATCCAAATTTGTTATACGATTTTAACTACCACCAGCGATGAGACTGGCGCTTGGATTATGGTGGTGCCGCGCGCCATATTACAGCAAGGTGAGAATGTGATCACTGCCAGTGTGACTCAAGGGGATGTTGAAGTTGACCAAATTGTTTTAGCTCATGTGAATGTGGATAACAGCCTGACGATCCGGCCGAAAAACTATTGGATTAATTTTATTGCTATCTTTTTATTGCTACAACTAGATGTGGGTGCTTGGTTGGTGCTACGGGTTCGCCATGGTAACACCACAATCTCTGGTAAGCTGATCATCCTTCATCTGGTGAGCTTGGTTATGATCATTATCTTTGTGTCTGTGCCCGTGTCGCAGAGCCGACAAGTGCAAGCGCGCGGACATCTACGACAAACTGATATCACGGCGCGGTTAGTGAATAACCAACCGCTGACCGATCAATACATTACTTTTCAAGACGCCCAAACTTTAGAACTAATTGGTTCAGCTCCAGCTGATCAGCAGTATAGTGTGTCCATTTGTCCAAACCAACCATTTCGTTATGTCACTACTAATGCAGCCGGCCAGTGGAGGTTGATTCTACCAGTGAGCGTGTTACCAAATCGTGTCGTGACTGTAGCAATGAGCCCTGTGAAAGCCACCCCCCAAATCGAACAGCAGTTGGTGGATATTAATGTGCAAAGCCAATATAGTGTGGTAGAAAGTTGGCGTTGGATGTTATTAGCGTTGATTGCTAGTGGGGCACTGATCACGGTAGGGAATTGGTGTATTGTCTATCGACAAGCACACCTTCCGATCAAGCACGTAATCAAATGAGTACACTGTCGGTACTTGAGCGTTTATATGCTTTATGTTAAGCTATTGGGAACGATATAGTATTATTTAATTATCAAAAATAGGAGGATATGAAGATATATAATAAGGTTTTAGCGGCCGTGTTGGCTACTGTGTTTATGCTTGGTCTAACAGGGCTAAGTTCGGTTAGCGCAGCGACAACCGTAGACCTTGGGTCAGCAGATGATTTTGCAATTTTAGCCGGCTCCACGGTTACGAACACCGGTTCCAGCGTGGTTACCGGAGACCTTGGCTTGAGTCCAGGCAGTTCAGTCACCGGCTTTCCTCCAGGGACATTAAATGGAACTGAACACATTTCCGATGCTACTGCAGTCCAAGCTAAAACAGATTTAACCGCAGCCTACAACGACGCTGCCGGTCAGACTCCTGTTACCACTATCGCTACGGAACTGGGTGGCACAACCTTAACTACTGGCGTTTATGACTCTGCAGCTGGTACATTTGAAATCACTGGAACCCTGATCCTGGATGCGGCGGGTGATGCGGATGCGGTCTTTATTTTTCTAACTGAATCTACTTTGATTACAGCAGGGTCAAGTAGTATCAGTCTCATCAATGGTGCCCAGGCTTGCAACGTTTTTTGGCAAGTGGGTAGTTCTGCCACCCTGGGAACAAATTCTACCTTTAAAGGAAATATTCTGGCGCTGACCTCAGCCACCCTCACTACGAATGCAGCAGTCGAAGGTCGCGTCTTAGCAAGAAATGGGGCAGTGACATTGGACACTAACACAGTTACTCGGGCAACTTGTGTCATTCCACCCGAAGCACCTGAAGTACCTGAGGAAGTAGCTGTGCCACCATTAATTAATGTGTTGAAAGTTCCTGATCCATTAGCCTTGCCTGATGGAGAAGGAGAAGTGACCTATGGTTATTCGGTTTCGAATGTCGGCACCGTCGCGATGAGTAATATTATCGTTACTGACAATAAATGTGATACTGTTGAGTTTGGTTCTGGTGACAGCAACGATGATTCGATCTTAGATTTAGACGAAACTTGGGAGTATAGTTGCACGCGCACAGTAGCTAAAACTCTGACGAATACTGTGACTGCAACGGGCGAGGCCAATGGTTTCACTGCGATTGACACTGCCAATGCCACAGTGGTGGTAGGTGATGAATTACCGCCGCCGCTCATTAATTTGGTGAAAGTGCCCGATGAGCCTATTATTACAACAGGTGACTCAGTGGTCTACACCTATACAGTCACGAATCCCGGTACGGTCGCTCTGACGGATGTGAGTGTGACGGATGCTCAGTGTAGTCCGGTCGCCAAGAGGTCCGGGGACGGTAATGACAGTGATACGTTGAATGTGTCAGAGACATGGACATTTACGTGCGAAACGACTCTGACGGAAACAACGACCAATACCGGAACAGCGGAAGGCAGTGCTAATGGTTTAACAGCTATTGATTACTCGTTGGTGACAGTTGTAGTAGACACAACTGAAGAGGATACAACTACTACCGAGGAAGATACTACTACAACTGAAGAAGACACTACCGCTACCGAGGAAGATACCACCGCGACTGAAGAAGACACTACCGCTACCGAGGATACCACTGAAGATACTACGACCGAAGAAGAGACGACGACTGAAGAAACTACTCCAAAGTTGCCGAGTACAGGGATTGGACCTAATAAGACAGGCGCTCCATGGAAAATCTTGGTTGGCGTGTTCAGTGCGGCCGCGATCTTGTTTTACGTAGCACGAAAAAAACAGACAATATAGTTCTGCATTGTCATTGAAAATCTTATTAGTACAAAAACTAGTCATTGTTATCCTGGCAGGAATTGCTCTGTCTGTTGTGCTGCTCTTTTATTTTGTTCACAAGAGTTCAGTGCAGAGGGATACAGCTTTGCCCCCAGAACAAGAGGCGACCAGTGACGGTTTACCTGACTCGCCGATAGGTAAACCAGTGCGTTTAAAAATTCCAACGATTGCTGTAGATGCTACTGTTGAATACGTTGGCCTGACTGCTGATGGAGCAATGGATGTACCAAAAAATCAGGACGATGTAGTGTGGTACGAGCTTGGGCAGCGTCCAGGGGAGCATGGTAGTGCTGTGATTGCTGGACATTATGGGGTATGGAAAAAAACTGGGAGAGGGTCGGTGTTTGATCAGTTACATACATTACGTCAAGGCGATAAAATAGAGGTTGAAGATGATGCAGGAATAACTACCACTTTTGTGGTACGTGAAAGCAGAAGCTATGACCCAGCTGCGGATGCTGCAGACGTGTTTCGTTCTGATGACGGAAAATCACATCTTAATCTTGTCACCTGTGCTGGGGTTTGGAATGAGCGTGAGCAAAGTTACTCCAAGCGACTAGTAGTCTTTACGGATAAAGAGTAGGGCTGACTGGCTGGCAGCGTTGTTCAGTTTCAACAGTAGCGTATACATTTGACAATGTTGGGACAATAGACTACAGTGTTACCAGAATATGATTTGTTTCTCTTCTAACCAAATTCATCACCATATCATGGGCACCGCTTCCTAAGTCGTTTTTGTTTAGGAACCGTTGCCCGTCTCGTCCGCTACCAGGCGGGTTTTTTATTTTTACCAACTGACAGTGTTTATGAAACTACGCATCGCCATTCAACAAAAAGGTCGCCTTAAAACGGATAGCTGGCAATTACTAGCTAGCTGGGGACTACGCTTTACACCGGAGGAGCGCACCTTGATTTCACCGTGTTTAAACGCGGATGTGGAAGTAGTCACACTGCGTCAAAGTGACATTCCGCGTTATGTTGAGCGTGGCATTGTCGATTTTGGCATCGTGGGTAATAACGTCTTATGCGAACAGCTCCGGCCGGTGCAAACGGTGCAATCCTTAGGCTTTGGTAGCTGCAACTTAGTGATCGCCGTACCTAACACCAGCCAGATCATGGCCATTGAACAGCTGCAAGGTAAGCGCATTGCCACGTCGTATCCTAATAGTTTGCAACAGTATCTCGATGCCATTGGCTTATACGCCAAAATTGTGCAGATGAGCGGATCCGTGGAAGCGGCACCAGAGCTGAATATTGCCGATGCCATTTGTGATCTCACTCAAACCGGCACGACTTTAGCGGCGCATGACTTAAAGCTAATCGTCACCGTCTATCAATCAGAAGCGGTGTTGATTGCCCCAACCAACCTGACTCAACCACAACAAACCTTTATTAAACAATATGTATTATGAAGATCATTACTAATCGGGCAGCAGCTATTACACAACGTGCCCAAATTGATTTCACTACTATTACCCGTCAGGTAGAACAGATCATTACTACGGTGAAAGCCAAGGGTGATCGTGCCTTGTTCGACTACACTAAACAGTTTGATGGTGTCGCCTTAACCAACCTGCAGGCTGATTTAACACCTACGATGGTTGTTAATGATGTAGTGCAACAAGCGTTAGCTATTGCCAAGCAAAACATCACTACTTTTCACCAAGCGGTGATGCCGCAAGCGATCACGGTAGAAACGATGCCTGGTGTACTGTGTACCAGTGCACCACGCGCTATTGACCGGGTTGGTTTGTATATACCTGGCGGCAGTGCGCCACTGGTATCCACGGTATTAATGTTAGCGATCCCGGCGCAACTGGCTGGTTGCAGAGAAATGATACTGTGCACACCACCACAACCCGATGGCACTTTAAACCCAATGATCGCTTATGCTGCCAAGCTATGCGGGATTGAGCAGGTGTTTTTAGTCGGTGGAGCGCAAGCCATTGCTGCCATGGCGTATGGCACGGCTAGTATTGCTAAGGTAACTAAACTGTTTGGTCCAGGCAATGCCTATGTCACCGCCGCCAAGCAATGGGTGGCAGCAGATCCGGCTGGGACAGCCATCGATATGCCGGCTGGTCCAACGGAAGTGCTAGTGATTGCCGACGCCACGGCGAAACCAGCTGTGATTGCCGCTGACTTGTTAGCACAATTAGAACATGGTGCAGATTCGCAAGCGGTGTTGGTGACTACCAGTCTAGTTTTGGCCGACCAAGTTAATCTGGAATTAGAGCAACAAGTGTGTACGTTGCCACGCCGAGCAATTGCTGAACAAGCTCTGCAGAATAGCTTCAGTTTGGTGGTTGATTCTGTGGAGGAAGCGATTGATTTTGCCAATGACTATGCGCCGGAACATTTATTGCTGCAGTGTCTTAACCCAGAACGTTATATAGCCCAGATTAGAAACGCCGGTTCGGTGTTTGTCGGTGAGTACGCTTGTGAATCAGCCGGGGATTACGCCAGTGGTACTAACCACACTTTGCCAACCTATGGCTATGCCCGAGCCTACAGCGGGGTGTCGGTGGCCAGCTTTCAGAAACAAGTCACTTTTCAAACGGTGACTAAAGCCGGTGCCCTAGCCTTAGCCCCGACGGTGATGCAACTAGCTGAATTGGAAGGATTAATTGCCCATAAACGAGCCATGCAAATACGCTTATGAAAAACCTAGTGCTAAAACGGATTCAACAAATGTCTGCATACAATCCACCGCTAGATGGCCGAGCAGCTTACCGTGGTGTGTTGTTAGATTTTAATGAGCGCACCATTGCCACAACTGGTTTGCAGCGCTATCCAGAATATGGCGATTTAGCTGACCAGGTAGGTAACTATGCACGTGTACCGGGCAGCTCCATTCTAGTAACCAATGGATCAGATCAAGGGATTGATCTGATCTTTCGCGCTTTTGTCGATGTCGGTGACCAGGTGGTGCTACCTGAACCTAGTTTTGCGATGTTCAAACAGTGTGCGGATATTCAGGGCGCCCGCATCATACGCCAGGTCAAATCTAACACAAAGTTGATCGTGATTTGTAATCCTAATAATCCTACTGGATCACTGACGTCACTACCAGACATTGCACAATTAGCCAGCACTAATCCTGAAACGATTATCTTAATTGATGAAGCCTATGCAGAGTTTTCTGGTGTCACCGCTATTCCTTTAATTGAACAGTATCCGAATATCATCGTAACGCGAACCTTCTCGAAAGCGTTTGGCTTGGCTAGTGTCCGGATGGGTTATATAGGCGCTAAGCGAACGCACATTCAGTGGCTTAAAAAAATCATGGGCCACTGTGTACTTAAGAGTGCAGGCTA
>CAZSXL010000041.1:0-8203 GCA_964611225.1 uncultured Gammaproteobacteria bacterium | reverse complement strand
ACCAAGCAGCTACTTGTTGACGTTTAGCAATCAACTTGTCTAAGTGTGCCAGTTTCACTCGCAGAATAGCCGCCTGTAATTCATCTAAACGCGTATTATGACCAACCGCGGTGTGGTAATATTTACTGGTTTGATGACCATTATGGAGTAACCGAATTTTCGCAGCTAATGCCTTATTGTCAGTTAGAATAGCTCCACCATCACCAATCCCGCCTAAGTTTTTTGTCGGATAAAAACTGTAGCAGGCGACATCACCAAAGGTGCCAACCCGACGCTTACCTACTTGGGCACCATGCGCTTGGCAACAATCTTCAATCACTTTTAGTTTATGCCGCTTAGCAATGGTCATAATAGCTTGAATGTTGCACGGCTGACCAAACAAATGCACCGGAATAATCGCCTTGGTACGTTTAGTAATCGCCTGCTCTAATTGGGTTTCATCAATCTCAAACGTATCCGGATGCACATCTACAAATACCGGCGTGGCACCAACGTAAATCACGGAAAAAGCCGAATAAGCTGCTGTCATAGGAGTGGTAATGACTTCATCGCCCGGACCAATCCCTAAAGCTTTTAAGGATAAAAATAGAGCATCGGTACCGTTCCCTACGCCAATCGCATAATCTAAGCCAGAGTAGTGGGCAAACTCTTGCTCAAAGCTGGACACTTCTTTACCCAACACATAGATACCACTATCCAGCACGCGCTGAATCGCTTGGTTAATCGGTTTTTTTAATAGTGTATATTCGTCCTTAGGATAAGAAGTGTAGAGTGGCATAATCTGAAATATAAATTACCAATAGTATTTACGGTTTTTGCGATAATAGGCAAAGGTTCGGCGCACAGCATCAACCAATGCAATCTGCGGTTCCCAGCCTAATTCAGTTTTAATCTTGGTATAGTCACCGTAATAATCACCAATATCAATGCGTTTCTTTTCCGGTGGAAATGGTGTCAGGGTATATTTTCCTTTCCCATTAACCTTGATCATCAGTTTAGTCAGATCTAATAAACTAATTGGCTCACCGCCCAAGTTATACACTTGACCAATGGCTTTAGGGTTCATACCAGATAACAATAGCGCAGCTACCACATCATCTACATCATTAATATCACGCACTTGTTTACCATCACCAAACAGGTTAATTGTTTTACCTTCGATCAACAAGCGAATAAAAAAAGGAATAAACCCCTGACGATTATGTTTCATCAGTTGACGCGGACCAAAGGTATTGGTCAAGCGTAAGGACACCGTCTTCAGGCCATAGACGTTATGATACAGTGTATGGTACCACTCACCAGCGGCAGTATTAATACCGTTCACATCTACCGGATTAATGGGATGTGCTTCATCTACCGGTAGGTAGTTTGGTTTGCCATAAATTTGGCGCGTCGAAGTCAACACTACCACCGCTTTGGGGTTATGATGCCGGACCGCTTCTAACAAGGATAGTTGAGCTGTGCAGTTAATTTCTAAATCCGCATAGGGATCAGTCATACTATCAATATGGCTAAGCTGACCAGCCAGATTGAAAATAATATCTTGATCACGCACCAAGTAATTAATGCCATGCTTATCACGCATATCAGAAATATTGACTGTCACCTTATGCTTCACCGGGGCAATATTAAAAAAATTACCACCATAATCCTCAATCATAGAGTCTAGAATCGTCACTTTGGCTCCCAGTTTGACTAAACGGATAGCTAAATTACTACCAATAAAACCAAGCCCACCGGTCACCAAAACCCGTTTATTGCGATAGTGGTTGCTGTATAGATGCTGCGATTTTTTTGAAGCCATGTTCAAGTTGAGCAATCACCTGATCGCGCTCATAACGTTCCGTAAATAAACGCTGCGCATTACTGCTTAATTTCGACCGTAGTATAGCATCAGGCAAAATATGGGTCAATTTGTCAACAATCAGATCAATTTGATTGACGACGGTGTAACCAGCTACATATTCATCCAGCCAGGGTAGCTCGGCTTGAGGAGTGGTTACTACCGGCAAACCAAAGCTGAGTGCCCGTACGGTGGCTAGTGAAGTCTCTTCGTAATAGGTAGGCGTAAACACAAAATAATCTGCATCTAAATAGGCGGCGGCATTATCGCTACCATATAACGGTCCAGTCTGGATCACCTGATCACTTAAGCCTAGTTGTTTAATCAATATGTTTAGCTGGTTTAGGTAACCATCATCACGCCCCACAATCACCAGTTTGATATCTTGTTGCGGTAAACGTTGACGTACAGCTGCAAAACTATTTAATAATACATCTAGACCTTTTAATTTGTTTAACCGCCCCACGAAGAGTAGCAACTTCGTAGCAGTTGGAATCTGGTGTTGCGCACGAAAGCGCCCTCGTTGTGCTAGTTCTTCGGCTGTTGGTTGTGTTTCGATCAGCGGCAGTAGTTGCACTTGCTCTGGACGTCCTCCTAAGGTTTGATAATCCTTAGCTTCATGTGCGGTTTGAGCCAGCAATAGGTTGGCCCGTTGTACCATTGGTTTACCCCACAACTGATCGTATAATACTTTCAACGGATATTTCAAGTCGAGTGGTTTTTGAATTTGACCATACGCTGCCAAACTATATGGGGTTTTGGTTTTGAACAAGGCTGGAGCAATGGCTGCATTGAGGTAGTGCCTTAAGTCAGATAAAAATACAAAATCTGCCTCAGCTACATATTTGGCGGCAGCGGCTTTAAAATGTCTTGGCAAAATAATTTTTGTTTTCCAGGCTAGAGTATTACTCCAAGTTGGAAAACGATAGACTTCCACTCCACCTAAATGCTCATGCGCCGGGGTAGCCCGCTGAGTAGCATCACAAACATCCGTAGTGAGCACAGTCACCTGATGCTGCTTAGCCAACTGCCGAGCAATCGTACTCACTAAGCGCGGTGGTCCACCATACGCCCAAGCCGGTTCATAATACGGAATGATTATTAATATCTTCATCGGATTAATTTATACACTAACACAATCAACGCACTGTGTGCTCGATGTAGGCATAAAACCAGCCAGTTGTGCGTGTAGCGTTTGGCGACAGCGTACTCCTGTTGAAATTGTTGCACATAACCCTGACCACTTTTTGAGGTGGCGTATAACCGAAAACCAGCCAAGTACTGCCTGATTGGTGTAGCCGGGTAACGTTGTCCAAACCGACACCATAACTCGTAATCCATCACTAGGTGTTCAGCTGTGTTCAGATAACCAATAGCAGTCAGTAGGTCTCGTCGCCAAAAAACAGCTGGCTGTGAAATGTAATTGATCGTTAACAACAACCAATAGTGGTAACAATAACCAACCATATTTTTATACCAGGTGACCGGTTTAGTAGTCTCTCGATCAGATTCATTAATAATCCGACAGCGTCCATAGACCCACTGCACGGCCGGATTGCGAAAAGTTGTGACCACAGTTTGCAATGTGTCCGGATAATATAGATCGTCCGAATTTAAAAATGCCACTACTGCACCAGTAGCGCGCCGTAGACCTTTGTTAATAGCATCCGATTGACCCTGATCGGGTTCTGACACCCATTGGATACGCGGATCCTTGTCGGCATATCGTTTAATAAGTTCAACCGAACCATCGGTAGAAGCACCATCTACTATAATGTATTCTAATTCAAAATCTCCCCGCTGATTAAGCACACTCTGCATAGTGCGCTCTAGAAACTGTGCTTGGTTAAACGACGGGGTGACTACCGACACCTTCATACGTCGCAGTATACCATGCTACCGTCTGTTCAATACCAGTCTTTAAATCAATCTTGGCTTCCCATCCTAACTGCCGTAAACGACTAACGTCTAGTAGTTTCTGGGGTGTACCATCAGGTTTACTGCTATCCAACACAATTTTACCAGTATAACCCACGGCGATTTTTACTAATTCCGCAATTTCCAAAATAGTATGATCCTTACCGGTACCAATATTCACAATCTCACTACCATCATAGTTGTTCATTAACCACACTACGGCATCGGCTAAATCATCCACCTGCATTAATTCACGGCGCGGCTGGCCCGTCCCCCATACGGTCATACTAGGAGCGCCACTGGCTTTCGCTTCAACACACTTACGAATCAACGCCGGTAGCACATGTGAATTATTCAAGTCAAAGTTATCGCCTGGACCATACATGTTCGTAGGCATTACCGAGATAAAGTTCGTACCATATTGTTTATTCATGGCTTCAGCTAATTTGATGCCGGCAATTTTAGCAATAGCGTACGGTTCATTGGTCGGCTCCAAAGCACCGGTCAGTAAATAATCTTCTTTAATCGGTTGCGGACATAGTTTTGGATAAATACAGCTACTCCCTAAAAACAATAGTTTTTTTACCTGCTGCACATAAGCCGAATGCAAGACATTGTTCTGAATTTGGATATTTTCGTAAATAAAATCTGCCCGATAGGTATTATTAGCCTGAATACCACCCACCTTAGCCGCCGCCATAAACACATAGTCAGGTTGTTCTTTGGCAAAAAAATCTTCAACCGCTGCTTGATTGAGCAGGTCTAGTTCTTTGTGCGTACGGGTAATAATAGTAGTGTGTCCAGCCGCTTGTAAACGCCGGACAATAGCGCTACCTACTAACCCCCGATGACCAGCCACATAAATTTTAGCGTTTGTTTCCATCCGCAAAGTATTTGTAATCTGCTTCGGCCATAATCTTGGCTAACTCTTTAAACTTAACCTTTGGTTCCCAACCCAGCTGCTGTTTGGCTTTGCTGTAATCACCAATCAACAGATCCACTTCGGTTGGCCGAAAATATTTTGGATCAATTTTAATAATAGTTTTACCCGTAGCTTGATCAACTCCCACTTCATCCACACCACTGCCCTGCCAGATAATCTGCATATCTAAACAGCGCCCAACTTCTTCCACAAATTCTCGTACAGTATGCGTTTCATTGGTAGCCACCACATAATCATCGGGTTTATCCTGCTGCATCATCAGCCACATCGCTTCCACATAATCTTTGGCATAGCCCCAGTCCCGTTTTGAGTCGAGATTACCTAAATAGAGTGCATCATCAATACCTAATTTAATCTTAGCCAAGGCGCGCGTGATTTTACGTGTCACAAACGTTTCGCCACGACGCGGCGATTCATGGTTAAACAGAATGCCATTACAGGCAAACAAATTGTAAGCCTCACGATAATTTTTAGTAATCCAGTAGCTGAATACTTTAGCCACGGCATAGGGTGAACGTGGATAGAATGGTGTCGTTTCGGATTGTGGCACCGCTTGCACTAAGCCAAACATTTCTGAACTAGAGGCCTGATAAAACTTGGTCTTGACATCAGCTTCACGCATCGCATCTAACACTTTCAACGTGCCTACTCCAGTCACTTGGGCAGTATATTCTGGAATATCAAAACTGACCCGCACATGGCTTTGGGCACCGAGATTATATATTTCATCTGGTTTTATTTCGCGGATGATGCGCGTGAGATTACTACCATCACTTAAATCGCTGTAGTGCAGAAAAAGATGCACTCCATTAATGTGTGGATCTTGATAGAGATGATCAATCCGTCCGGTATTGAAGCTGCTAGCCCGACGCATCGTGCCATGCACCTCATACCCTTTACTTAATAGTAACTCCGCTAAATAGGAGCCGTCTTGTCCAGTGATGCCAATAATGAGTGCTTTTTTCATAATACTTTCTTGGATACCTCTTTATCTACTTCATCCAAAATACGTTGCCGCACCAATAAGGTGATTTCGTATTCCAAATGCTCCAACTTCAGCGTAATGCGGAATACTGCATAAACCAAGATAATAATAGCAGCGTAGACAATTAAATCAATACCTTGCTGCGAATAGCCAACCCAACCAGCCACCCAATCAAATGTTTGTGGTACCCATACTAAAATACACATCGCACACCAAACGATGTTCCAACATAAAAACCATATCAAACTGACATCGCTATCTTTGTAACGTAAAATCAACTTATAGATATTGTAGAGACTAAACAAGGTAATAATGATTTGGACTGCCATAGACTATTTACCGCGTAAACGTAAAAGAATTAAACGCACTACTGTTTTGATGCCGACAAAAAAATTCTGACCTTTCGACATGGAATAGTCAGTATAGATAGCTCTAATCGGTACCTCCTGAAAGATCAAACGATGAGCTTTAATCTCTTTGAAAAATTCTGAAGATACTTCCATCCGATTGGTGCGTAAATTCACCACCTTAATAGCTTCTTTGCTAAAGGCTCGGAAACCAGATTGGCTATCTGTTGTCCACACACCAAAAATCATCCAGGTGATAATATTAGCGATGCGGTTATAGGCACGCCTAATCATGGGCATGCCACGGGGCTGCAACAGGCGTGAACCGATGACGACTTGGGCTTGTTTATTTAAAATGGGTGCAATCAGACGATCAACTTCGTCAATGTCATGTTGCCCATCTGCATCCAAGGTAACCGCTAATTCTGCACCCAGCGCCTTGGCAACAGCCAGACCAGTACCCAGTGCCCCACCTAAACCTCTATTAATAGAGTGTCGGTACACACGCACACCGCATTGTTGCACATCGGCGTAGGTACTATCCGTAGAGCCATCGTCAATCACAATCACGTGGTCGGCATCGTACTTTTGCTTCACTTTCTCCAAGACTTCGCGAATAGTCTTGCTTTCGTTATAGGCCGGAATGATGATATAAGGTTTCATAAAGGTATTGTACTATTACATATTTGTACTATAAATGCAAGTATGATACTTTGAAGGCTATGAAGATCATAGTGACCGGTGGAGCTGGTTTCATAGGCTCCAATATTGTCAACGAATACATTCGAGCAGGTCATCGAGTAAGCGTAATTGACAACCTACATCATGGCTTTAAACGCAATCTCAATACTCGAGCAGATTTTTACCGTGCGGACATCTGTGATCTGAAGGCCATGCGTCGAATTATCACTAAAGTGAAACCAGCTGTGATTAATCACCATGCCGCTATTGCCGAAGTGATTGTGTCCGTCCGCAATCCACTGCCTACGATGACGGTAAATGTACAAGGCACTATTAACTTACTGCAGGTGGGTGGTGAAGTTGGCGTTAAAAAATTTATCTTTGCTTCTACGGGCGGTGCTATCTATGGTGATGCCCAACATCTGCCCACCACTGAAGCCGAACCAACCTTACCCGTGTCGCCGTATGGGTTGTCCAAGTTACTAGGTGAAGAGTGTATTGCCTATTACAGCCGGATGTACGGATTCAATTACCTGATCTTTCGTTACCCCAACGTATTTGGTTACCACCAGGATCCACATGGAGAAGCTGGCGTGGTGGCTATTTTCTGTGAACGACTGGCACATGGTTTACCGGTAACAATTTTTGGTGATGGTTCCAAAACCCGCGACTACATGTATGTGCTTGATATTATGCACGCTAACCGCCTAGCCTTGCGCCGCGGTACACGTACCACCATTAACCTAGGGCGCGGTAAAGAGATCTCTGATCAAATGGTATTTGATACTATTCACCATGTCTTTCCACGGGCACCACAGGTACGCTATCAGCCCGTTCGCTCTGGTGAAGTGGTTAGATCTTGTTTGCGTCCCACTTTAGCTACTAAAACATTAGGCTGGAAATCACAGTGGGGCTTTGCTGCTGGCGTGGCAGACTATGTCGCCAAAATGCATTATGTCTAAATGGCTAGTCCGTTTATCGATTACAGCCACTGTGCTGCAAGCCTGTTCTATTGGTGCGGTACCTTATCTATTATATGACTGGTACCTAACTACACCCGATGCTGGTGGTTGGGCCTGCGGCGCTCAGACGTTAGCCGACACCGGTCAGTTTAGTGACGGCCAGACAGCTGGTCTTGGTTATAATTTTAATATCTGTTGGACTGAAAGTACTTATCCTGGACTGCAGTACTTCTTAGCTGCAATCATTCAGCTAACACAGCTATCGGCTGTACACCTGATTCCAGGTATATTAATTTTTGTCTTAACGATCACTGCCTGCACACTATGGTTAATTGGTTACCGCATGAGTGGTTCGTTAACCGTGGCAACCGCAGCTGGATTAGCTGCTAGCATTACCCCCATTGCTCTGCGCGCTTTCATTCTGACGCCGCAAAATTTATTTGGCTATTGTCTGATTAGTTTACTACTACTCGTATTAATAGAGATCACTAATACAAAACGTTATTGGTGGTGGCTAGTGGTGGT
>CAZSXL010000040.1:0-8351 GCA_964611225.1 uncultured Gammaproteobacteria bacterium | reverse complement strand
GATGGTTATGTTGGAGAAGACTTTAATAAAGGTACAGCTACTATCTGTGGCGGAGAAGGTTCAACCGATTACAGTTCCGCCGGAGACTGTGCGCTGACTGTAGCCATTGCAGCTGGCGAGGAAACCGGACTAACTCAGGCCAGACAATTTAAAATTGGTTATCCAACACTTGACTCTGCACAATGGGATGAAGCGGTTGGTACCTTTATGGTGATCACTGGTGCCGATAGCTGTGAATTCACCCGAGATGGTTTATTTTATGCCACCTGGGATGGGGTTAGCTGGGTTGTACTAAAAGATGACAAGGGGTGTGCTCAACCACTGGTACCGTATGCGCATGGGCCAGTGATTGTGCACTTAGGGGACGGACAGTACAAGTTGTACTATGAAGATTACCTGAGTAATGCAGGGCCTGGTACAGTTTCTAAACCGCTTCATTATATTACGGCAGATGCTACCCGCACCGGTAATCCGACAACCGTTGAATTTGCGGATTGGGACTCTTATGAACAGCCAGGTGAAGTGATATTTCTCTGGCCAGATGACACCGAGCTCACAGCTGATGAAGAAAGTGGTTTAGGGGACCACTTTATCTACGCCCCTGACGGACTGGATTCCCGCGTGATGTACATGAACTTAGGCGGATTTGATAATCTTACTAACCGTACCCCTTCTAATGGTCTTGGGGTGGCGTTACCGATTGAACGGTAATTAGTACAGAATGGATCAGAAAGTAGCAATTATTATTGGAGCGGGTCCAGCTGGTTTGACCGCGGCTTATGAACTGTTAACCAGAACCAATATTCGGCCTGTTATTTTTGAGCAAAGTGACTCCATTGGTGGTATCTGCCAAACCGTAAATTATAAAGGGAATCGAATGGACATTGGGGGCCATCGTTTTTTCTCAAAATCAAATCGGGTCATGGACTGGTGGCTCAATATTTTGCCTTTGGAAAAATTAGATGACACACAAACTGTCTTGAAGTACCACAACCAACACCAAACTATTAAACGCGACCAGTTGGGTGCTGACCCAGCAAAAACCGACCAGGTCATGTTATTACGGTCGCGGCGGTCGCGCATTTATTATAAGCAGAAGTTTTTTGACTACCCCATTGCGCTGAGTTTCGAGACACTGCAACAGCTTGGGTTGAAAGAGGTCATCTGGATTGGTTTAAGTTATCTACAGAGCCTAATTTTTCCCATCAGGCCAGAAAAAAACTTAGAGCAATTTTTTATCAATCGGTTTGGTCGTCGGCTTTACCAAACATTCTTTCAGGCCTACACCGAAAAAGTTTGGGGTGTGCCTTGTACACAGATTTCTGCCAGTTGGGGCGTGCAACGCATTAAAGGATTATCCATTGGTAGAACCATAAAACACGCGTTGGGCAAACTAATTAAACGATCAACGGATGTACATCAACAGGCAACCGAGACGTCGTTAATTGAACATTTCTTGTATCCTAAGTTTGGTCCTGGACAAATGTGGGAGACAGTAGCGAAACTGGTTCAGCAAGCAGGCGGACAGATTTTTCTTCGAACTAAAGTAGTTGGTTTCAACTTGGCAGGTAACACACTAACCTCAGTGTCGGTTCAAGACAGTAGTGGCCAAGTGCAAACAGTGCGTGGTGACTTGTTTTTTTCGACCATGCCAGTTCCTGAATTGATCAAGGCCTTGGGATCCACCGTTCCTGATCCCGTTGCTCGCATTGCAGCCAGTTTACAATACCGCGACTTTATTACGGTTGGTTTACTTTTGCGTAAGGTAAAAATGACAGATAAAAACAATCAGCCTATCGTAGATAATTGGATCTACATTCACGAGCCCGCTGTTAAAATTGGTCGTTTACAAATTTATAACAACTGGAGCCCATACTTAGTGCGGGACAGTAGTACTGTTTGGTTGGGATTAGAGTATTTTTGCAATGTCGGGGACAGGATGTGGGAGAAAAGCGATACGGACTTCATCCAGTTTGCTATTGAGGAACTAGTTCGAATGGGAATGGTTGAGCCAGCTGACGTTTTAGATAGCACCATTGTGCGCATGCCAAAGGCATATCCAGCGTATACTGGTACGTATAACCAATTTGACCAGATCAGACAGTTTACGGATCAGTTTGAAAACTTATTTTTATTAGGCCGTAATGGTATGCATCGTTATAACAACCAAGACCATTCGATGCTAACAGCCATGGTGGCAGTTGATAATATTATTGGGGGACTGACAACTAAGGAGAATCTTTGGGAGGTGAATAGCGAAGAAGATTACCATGAAGCAAAATGATGATGACTAAGCAAAATATTATTATAGGGACTTCTGTTGGCTTATTCTTTATCGTTGGTTTAGCTCTGAGACTGTACCTTTTAACTTTACCGTACTGGTTTGATGAGGCTAATACCATTTACTACGTCAGCCAAAACTTTGACCGCATGATGCAGTTTATCCAACATGATTATTCACCACCATTGTATTACCTATTACTCTGGCTGTGGATGAACTTTTTTGGTAGTAGCGAAATTACTACCGGTCTGTTTTCGTTTATCATCAATCTATTGAGTGTAATCGTTCTATATGTCTTTGCCTCGACCTTGGCTAATAAGCGGGTGGCGCTGATGGCAAGTTTACTGTTTTGGTTGAATTCCGCCAGTGTCTACTACGCAACTGAAACCAGAATGTATGCGTTGGTCACTTTGTTGGGGCTGTTATCTTGTTTGTTTTTCTGGCAGTTAATGCACAAGCCTAAGTGGTACTATTGGGTCGGTTATTACTTGGCAACACTAGCCGGTGTCTACACGCATAATACTTTTTTCTTTTTACTCGTTGGCCAGAATTTTGTTTGGGCTTTAATGCGTTGGCAGTATAGTAATCAACCGGTATCCAGCAAACGGTGGTTGGCAGTACAGTTACTGCTTTTTTTAGGCTATCTTGGTTGGTTGCCTACGTTTTTGCAGCAGTTGTTCTCCAATAGCCAGGGTTCAGTTTACTGGACTGACTATGCGGCCTGGAAGGGTATTTTAGCAGTACCCGAGATACTGTTTGCCAGCATTAGTAATTTTGGGTTCCCAATTGCGAATCTTATTTTAGTTGTACTCATCAGTTTTATCGTTTATCATTTTTTTGCTCCCAACAGCTATGCTGACAGTAAATTTAATCAAATAAAAGTATTTTTAGCGGTACTGGTATTTATACCATTATCCGGAGCTTACCTGGCCAATATGTTAATGCCGAAGTTTGTTGTTATTGTGTTCCCACTCTTTGTTATTATTTTAGCCATAGGTATTGATAGGATCCGGTTTGATTTTTTTAAAAAATATATCATTCTGGCAGTTTTTTTATTTTCGTCCAGTCTAATTTTGTTTACAAATAATATCTCATTGCAAGAGTCAAACTTAGGTTTTATGATGCCTAAGGTGGCACATTACTTTGCAGCGACTAAAAATACCGACCATACCATAATATTATTTAATGGTTATCCTGAAAAAGTTTTGTTTGATTATTATTACCAAGGAAACATTGAAACGGTTGGAGCTTTCCCAAGATCGTTGACTAGGAGTAATGATTTAGAAATAAGTCAGGTTATATATAATGGTCAAGCTATTTTCAAACCAAGTAACGTACAGGAGATTGACCAGCTGATCAGTGGACATAAAACAGTTTGGTTGGTTTTAACGACCGATTGGAAAGTGTATGATCCAGCGAATTTGGTTGAAAGACGCTTATTACAATTATGTCGAGTTAAACATACCCAATACTTTCCTGAAGACGATACGAGCTTTGAACACATTAAAGTGATTAAGTTGAACAACTGTTCTGTTTAGTAGCGTAATGATTAGTGTTGGTGTGTATCTACACCAGACAATATGCGGGCGCGCGCTGCTACAGCGGTGTCTGGCTGTGACGCGTCGACTGGCTCTGTAGTCGTATGATCATCCCAGCTCAAGGTTTGGGTATCGGTTGAAAATGTGCCTCGAAACATCCCTCGTCCGCAGGTGCAGGTATAGATGCGCTCAAAGTCTAAGTTGGTCCCTAAGCAGTAGGCGTAATTATGCATGTTATCAGGAATCATACCACTGACCGGTTTAGACCAAGTGGCACCGTTGTCGTTCGTAACTACAACATTTTCTCCGTGTTGTCCGATGATCATCACGTCCGGATCGGTTGGGCTAATCAACATCATTTCATAGTTGGGCAAATGGCCAAAGTTATACTTCCAACTTTCAAATTCTTCACCGTCAGCGCCGCCATCGTCAAAGTACGTTCGGATATCAGTAGTTAGCTCTGTCCAACTGTCCCCGCCGTCAGTAGTTTTAAAGATCCCACCATATAACCCAGAGGTCTGGTCCGCAGTGCTTAAACCAGCCAAAAATAAGTTTGATCCAGCTAGTAGGATATTAGGGTCAGTCGGTGACATGGCCAGACGATAGGTGTACTGCAAGGCATCTCCGCCAATTTGGCTAAATCGTTTACCCCCATTCTCGCTTTTGTAGACACCACCGCTAAAAGCAGCAGCGTATACTATCTGGGGATTATCTGGATTGTAGATAATAGAAAAGACGCCTTTATGCGGTACTCCTTTAGAACGCTTCCAAGTCTTACCTGCGTCGGTACTGCGATACACACCGGAACCGTCCGGTGACTCAATGCCGTCAGATACCCCAGCTAGAATAACCTGACTATTAGTTGGGTGTACAGCTAAACTGGTAATGTCATCATCAGCTGGTCCGGGTTCAGCTAGCGTCGTCACAGTAGTTTTACTATTCTTAATTCGAATATCATAAAAGTAGTTACCACCACCGGCGTATAAGTGTTTAAAGTCTTGTGGGTCAACTGCCATCGTCAAAAAATAGTTGTCTGGTGCAATGACTTTGTAGGAATCGCCACCATTAGTAGTGCGATATAACCCAAGTCGGTCAAACGTTAAGGCATAATATTTATCGGCATCAGTCTGGTGCACAATAATCTCGCGCATGGCCATACTTTGTAGCCCTTTGTTGGCAGATTGAAAAGTCTTACCATTATCTGTTGATGTATAGATACCGTATCCACCAACCCCAATAAATAGTTGGTCTGCTGTAAAGGTAAATTCGCCAACAAAGGCGGGTGCAATACTGTCAGCATTACGCAGTTTAAGCACACCATTGTTATTGCTGCGCCAGACTTCACCGTCTTCCGTGCCTGCCCACAAACGGCCATCGTTCCAAGCGACACCTGTGACTTCATCCGGACCACTCATGATTTCCCAGGTTGTCTGGTCTGCAGACAAAGCGTAGATACTACCACCAGTGCGGACATTGTATTGGAACAGACCAGTGGCTACATACAGTTGATTGGTATCTGTATCAATAGCAAAACGAATCATGCCCGTTTCATCCAAGCCAGTGTTCAGTGTAGTCCAACTAGCACCAGCATCGGCTGATACATAAACACCATCCGTACGCGTGGCTAAGTAGAATTTATTATCGAAAGCGACTAAGTGATTGAAATATTCCACACCAGGAAATACTGACCAGATTTCCCAATGGAGACCTTGATCAGTGGAACGTAGAATTTCTGAATTATTGGTGTGATCTCTGCCAGCGAGGTAAATAATTGAGGGATCATTTGGATCAACCATGACTGTATCTGAACTGAAGTTATCGATACCTAAATCATCCAGCATCGTATCGCACATTGCTTCCCAAGAATCTCCACCATCCGTTGAATACGACCCACACGCAATCATCATGCTGGTGTAGATACGCGAGGCACCAGTTGGGTCCACAACAATGTCAAAAGCGCGGTTGTCCGGTAAGCCATGATCGATCCCAATTTGTTCCCAACTGCCAGCTGTATAACGGTAAATACCACCAGAGTACAGTGAGGCGACCGCTTCACCGTTAATCGTGATCAGCTTTGACACCGCTCCGCCCAGTGGGCCGTTGGTCTGTTGCCAGGCTACGCTAGTGCTATGTAGATGCTGCGGTAACAGTATACAGACGAGCGATACTACGGACACGGCAGTGTGGCGTAACCAGTTGGGTAGCTTCATGTTTACATTATAACACAGGCCGTAAAACCCTATAGCATCGATTGAAATATCCGCATCAGTGGTGAGATCAGATAATCAAACCAACGCGGTTTTTGTGTTGATGGATCAAACACAAATGACTTTTCTTTCCAGGTTGCGATAATGGTTTTGAGCTCGTTCACCATGGCTTTGTCTTGGAAAAATATACCGGCCTCTAGATTATAGTGAAACGACATTGGGTCAATATTGTTTGAGCCCACTAACCCTTCTCGGTTGTCGATTAACATCGTTTTGGCGTGGTTCATCTTCTTGGATAGATAGAAGACGATGCCCAACTTGTGCAAGCGCTCCATGTAAAAGTAGCTGACTCTGTCCATCGTCCAATGATCACTCTGTTCTGGCAGAAGAATATGCACGGTCACGCCACGGATGATGGCTTGGTGGAGCATGCCAATCAGCCAGCGGTGTGGGGCAAAGTATGGCGTGACGATGGTGATCGTTTTTTGCGCCTGACTAATGTTCGTTTTGTAATATTGCTTCAGCAACACCCTGCCATCAGCCTGCCAATGTTCCAGGATCCACAGTTTGGTTTTACCCAAAATGTTTTTTTTGCCATTGAGTGCCAGCAAATGTACATCTTTGCCACCGCACAGAGCGTAGGTTCTAGCGAACGAACGAGTAATTGCCCCAACAATTGGGCCCTGCAAACGAATCTGTAGATCGTTCCATTTTTTGAACAGTTTGTGAATATTTACACCGCCGACAAAAGCGATCTGCTCATCAACGATCAGTATTTTTTTGTGCGTACGCCGTAGCCAATAGCTAAATAACAATAATTCAACCTTGGCTTCCCTAACAGCAGTCACCGTTTGTGATTTTAAATCGGAACTGCCGAGAGCGTCGATGATCACTTTAACGCGGATTCCTGCCTGCGCTTTGCGTTTAAGCAGTGCAAAGAAATCATATCCAGGCGTATTGTCAACCAAGGTATACATCTCTAGGTAAATGGATTCCTGGGCGTTAGCCATCGCTGTCAGCATACCCTCCCAGGCTTTTTCCGAAGTAGTATAGAATTGATTGCGCATTGGCATTATTTCCTTTCAGCCTTGAAAAAGAAGCCCGGACTTTTTATGGCAGGGAAGTTGATCAAGTCAAGTCTCCAGACAATTTCTCCCTGCGAGTCTACTTCGATAACCGTTGAGTAGTCATCATCTTGATTTTCTCTTGTACCGCCGGTGTCCACAGCCACAATTAAAACATTTCCATTTGGTAATTTGTCGCAATCACGTGCAGTTCTGAGATGGTTGTTTGTGTACGTCCAGAGAACTTCCTCGGTTTCCACATTTATCTCTACCGCTACATAGGGAGAGTCATTTTGTAGACAGGTAAGAAGTGTATTTTCTGCCTCGTTTATTTCAGGTTCATGTGGGTCTGTGTCGTCACCATAAATACTCCAGTCAAATTCTTTTAGAATTTTTCCATCCGCATCAAGAACTGTGGTCAGATAGAAATTTCTCAAGCTTACCATTGTACTACCGTCATTTAATCTTTCCACGGCATTGGCATGAGTCCAACCTCCATCCGGTTTAATATAGCTATATTTGGATTTTCCATAGACATCTTTTGCCATCCATTCCCAAACGATTTCACCATCAGAATTTACTTCTTTAATTTGAGCGTCAATCTTTTTATCGTTATTTCCAAAGTTGATTAGTGTGTTCCCATTCTCAAGACGGTCTGCGTCGTGTGAAACTTGCGCGTCTTGATACGACCAAACAATATTGCCAGCGCTGTCGACTTCGTAAACTCCACTTCCGGAAAGCACGAAAAGTACATTCCCGTTTTCAAGAGTTTCCGCGTCAAAACCCACGGGCTGGCTTTTTATAAGTTCTCTCGGAATAACATATTCCCATACAATCTCACCCTTCATGCTTACCTCAATAATTCTAAGATTTTCCGGGTCATGACCATCAGTCAAAAGTGTTGTTCCCTCGAATGTTTTACCGGAGTTATATACACTTATCTCAAGATCAAGATTTTCAGATTGAAAAATAACTGCACGTTTTCCCCAGAAGAAGGAAGCTATAATCAGGAAAAAAATGGAGCAAAGCAAAACTTTTTTCATGTGTACATGATTACATGAATTAAGGCTTTCCACAATGTAAAAATTGGCGGAGAGGGAGGGATTCGAACCCTCGATACCCTTACGGGCATAGCGCTTTTCGAGAGCGCCGCGTTCAACCAGCTCTGCCACCTCTCCAGTGCTAAGCTTGGTTATACTAGCAAATTACGACTGGTTGTCTAGCAAGGGTATTCCTGGCGTTCAAACCGTTCCCACCACTG
>CAZSXL010000039.1:0-8511 GCA_964611225.1 uncultured Gammaproteobacteria bacterium | reverse complement strand
CAAGTCATCCAAAGTTATCTACAGGGGGGTGGTGCATTGCTAACTTGATTTTTCCTGAACCCCTCTCCTCCTGCCTTAGGGCAGTATCCTCTCCCACCTGGGAGAGGAGTTGTTATTATATGTTCTATTTAAACAAAATTCCTCTCCCAGGTGGGAGAGGATGTCCTGAATCTGATGAAGGACAGGAGAGGGGTCGAACGCCCACTGATCCAAATGTATAGGTGAGGCAAAAGCCTACTTGAACGGCACAATATACTTTAGGAGGAGTGAGCATACTGCACCAACCCATACACTTGGATCACTAGGCGCTAGGTGTGAAAAGACCAATTGAAAACGGCAGCAGCTTACCAGCTATTTTTGAACTTGTCAAGAGGTGCACAAACATGATAGTGTGCCGATGTGCCGCACTTCAGGACATTGACCGAAATCGCTTTCGAATTATCTCGCCGCCTCCCCCCGCTACTGGCCAAGGGGCCGCTGTTTTTTTTGGCGCAATCCGATAAAGAAGCGGCCATTTTAAGGAGCCTATGCCAATATTTTGCCCCGTCATTTCCGGACGCTGCCATCGTGTCGCCGTTGTTTTTACAAGAACATACCCTGACCGAGAAGCAGTTTGAGCAACGTACCTTACACTTAACGCCTAAGACGCCACTACCGATCTCAACACTAGTGCACCAACTAACGCTGATGGGCTTTGAGCGTTACCCACGCGCGGTGTCATCTCGCAGTTTTGCGGTGCGCGGCAATATTGTCGACATTGTTGATCGCACTGCCATTCGTCTGGAATACGATGGCAATACCATTGAACAGTTATGTAGTTTCAATATTTCTAGCCAAACCTCGGGCAGCCAGCTCTACGATATCACCATCTTCCCCTATGCTTATAGCCCCCATCTATCACTGTGGGAAGAAGCCCAGTTGCAGTATGAGTTTATTACTCCCAAGTTTTATCACAAACGTTTCCCGCTGTTGAAGCAAGATGCCGAACAGTTCATCCAGGTTCAGATTGCCACGGCCAAACCAGAGCAACTAATTACACTGCTACCAGAAGCCACCTTTAGCTTGCCAGCTAAACACCTAGAAGGCTTTGTGTATCCGAAAGAACACTTGCTCTTTTTGACCGATGACCATATTTTTGGTTCCGATGAAACGATTGCTACATTTACCAACAGTTTAGATGTGTCCAACTTAGAACTGGGAGACTATGTAGTACATATCGACCACGGCATTGGTTTATTTGAAGGAGTCAAACAGGTAGATGGCGAAGACTACATAAAATTGCGCTACTTAGGTGACGACAAATTACTAATCCCGGTGTCGGCCGGTAACCGAGTAGAAAAATATATTGGCCAGGCTCAACCAAAATTAACCCGGCTATCGGGCACGCAATGGGAAACGATTGTGCATCGGGTGCAAGATGATGTCCGACATACAGCCAAAGAACTGCTGGAAATGGACGCCCAACGCAACAGCGCGCGAGCCACCGCCATCCCGCTGGAGACCAGCCCGGAAGAAACGGATTGCAGTCATGATGTTGCGTTTAGCCTGACTGCAGACCAAGATCAAGCCATTACTGACATTCTGAGCGACCTCAACCAAGAGAAGCCGATGGATCGCTTACTGTGTGGCGATGTTGGTTTCGGTAAAACGGAAGTTGCTTTACGCGCCGCGTTACATATTGTCATTAAGCAAGGTGGCCAAGTAGCTTTGCTGGCGCCCACCACCATCTTGGCCGACCAACACTGGCACACCTTTCGTGATCGCTTAGAACGCTACGGTGTCACGATTGGCTGTTTATCCCGTTTACAAACCGCCAAGGAAACTAAAGATACTGTCAAAGCAATTCAGCAGGGCAAGGTTGATATTGTGATCGGCACACATCGCCTATTATCGAGCGACATTGCTTTTCCGCAACTACAATTAGTCATTATTGATGAAGAGCAACGCTTTGGTGTGATGCATAAAGAACGCCTCAAAGCTTTGCGCCAGTCGGCTCATGTCTTAACCATGACCGCTACACCCATTCCGCGAACACTGAATTTGGCCATGTCGGGCTTGCGCGACATTTCCGTATTAAACACCGCCCCACCCCAACGCGTTGGTGTCAAAACCATCATCAATGAATTTAGTCCGGAAATTGAGTTGCAAGCGATTCAAGCTGAACTAGATCGCTCTGGCCAAGTGTACATTGTGCACAACGATTTAGGAACCATCCATGCACGCGAAAGTTTTATCCGCCAACACTTCCCAGACGCCACGGTAGCGGTGGCCCATGGTCAACTTCCCTCGGATCAATTGATTCAGATTATGGAACGTTTTTATAGTGGCCAAATTGCTGTCTTAATTGCTTCCACAATTATTGAGAACGGTTTGGATATTGCCAATGCTAATACGTTAATTGTGGAACATGCCGAGCAGTTTGGTTTGGCCCAACTCTACCAACTACGTGGTCGCATCGGCCGCAGCGATATCCAGGGTTATGCGTTCTTGCTCTACACAGCCCAACGCCTAACCAAGTCTGGTCAAAATCGCTTGCGCGCGTTGCATAGTATTAAAGAGCTGGGTGGTGGTTTTGAATTAGCGATGAAAGATCTGGAAATTCGCGGCGTCGGTGACATTCTCGGAAAAAAACAGCACGGTCATGTCCAGCAAATCGGGTTAAATTTATATACGCGTCTATTGCACCAAGCTATTATTCAACTACAACAGGAGTGACGTACTCCTGGACCTGTATCGTGTATTCACCAAGCGTGGATGAAGTACTATAGGCCAACCACAGACCCGTGTTGGATAAAACAGTCAATGGATAGAGTTCACTACCAGTGAAACGCATATCCGGATATTGATCAGCCAAGTTATCACTATACGGTACGATGCGATCCTGTAATTGCAGTACTAGTTGCTCTTGCTGTCGAGTAACGTCCTCACAACCAACTAAAGGGTCTGGGCGTGGTATCGCAACCGATTGTGTGGTGACACCGAATTCAGTTTGTTTATCAAACACTAGTTCATTTAAACGCTCTGATACAACAATTAAATCAGTTTCATCCGGAATCAGTGCACACACACTAGCACCAACTGAATCTAACTCCTGCATAGCTTGTAAACTGCCATCCGTTATAGCGAAACGATACAATTGACCACCAGCTACATACACCCATACGGCGTCAGTGGTGACTGTAGTAATGATTCCTGCTAACGCGGATAATCCGGATAGTAAGGTGACCGTAGATTGAATAGTGCCGTCTTCCGCCAGCCGGAACATCAACACATTTTGGATATCGCTTTGACCTTGAGTCAACACTAAGTAATACCCATTATCAACGGTGGGGAATAATTTTGCAATTGGTGGCGCACCAGCAATGAGCTGAACATCAGATTGAATCGTCTGTGCGCTATCTGGTACCAGCTGCCAAGCCGCATCGTAACGCTGCATGATCAATTCGGTACCGCGCAAGAGCACGCCGATAGCACCGTCGGTCTCTGGCAGTAAAGATAATAATAGACCGTCGCCTAGATTAACTGTGGCAATAAGCTGGTACGGCGTAACTGTTTGTATACTTGGTGTAACTGTCGTTGTCTCCACTGTATCCACTGTAGCAGTCGCAGCCGTGTCTGCTATGACAACCGGTTCGGTGAGAGCAGTCGTTAAGATCTCATTAACCCGGTTGGTAAAACGATCTTCGGGTGGATTAAAATAAAATTTAATCCGTAAAATACCAGCCACTATAGCGACGCCGACTAAAAAACCTAACGCGATAACTCCCTTATTACTAGACATACGCTTGAAAGTGAGCTAACGCTGCTGGCGAATCTAACCACACTTCCACTGTATTCAAATTACGATCACAGCGAAACATCTGAATGGTTTCCATCATGATCTTGGCGGCAGTAGCTAGATCCACTTGGCCAGTGGTCGTACCAAATGGCGGTAACGCTAGCGAGGTAAAACCCTGTTCATCCGCGCAGCGCAAGGCCGCTACCGTCGCCAGCTCTACCTGTTTGGGAGGGATTGGTTCATTGGCATGTTTCATCGTTGGGGAATGGATGCGGCCGTCTTGGATGGTAGCGGCTCCGACCTGTCCGGCAGAATCTGCTGGGTAAGCAATCACCGCCGTTGTCGCTGTTAAAATATCACCTTGGCGTAAACGTAGTTCCATAATTACAAATCAGTATAGAACAGTTTATCTTTCCCTACTACCCAGACTGGTTTTACCCAACCGGTTTTATCTAGTAAGGATGTTAAAAGTGCTCCGTCGGCCGAGAGATCAGCACTGGCGGAAAACAGATCAAGCTGCGTTTGCACACTAGAACGTGCCAACAGATCAGAAAACCAAATAATACTCTCTGGGGTAGCAGTACTAATCTCCCCCACCATCACGCGGGCTGCTGGATCGGCCGCATGGATAGTCTGGGCTGTCTGCACCACCAAATCAGCATAGCTGTTCGCTGAACCAATGTAATGCGCGAATGGTGGAGCTTGTTCAGCGGGCGCAGCTACGATCTGCCAGGCAGCCACCGTAGTTTCGTAGTGTGCAACGGCCGCACCCAGCCAACGATCATAAGCCGTTTGGTCACAGGGTTGATACGGCGCTTGGAAGGAAGTACCAAGCAAAGTCACTACGCTCGGCCAATCGCTATGACAGCTGGCTTGATCCCACAAGGCATACGGCGAGATAATCAACACTGTGTTGTCTGACACAGCTGGCCAAACCCATTGGTCGGCTGGTTGATCGGCGGTCAGTTGCACTTCACCCCACACTACGGACTGGGAACTAAACGCTGTTGGTTCGGTGACCTGGCTGCAGCCCACCACTAGGATGGTAGTCGCAACTAACAGCCACGGTTTCATTCCGCTTGGACGGTTATGGTCCCCGTCATAGCATCGATCCCCGAATACGTTGGATCGTAATACGACCAGGCACCACTGCTATCAAACTCATGCGTATACGATTCATTACTTTGTAACGGTGGACTAGCCCAATCACCATTGGTGGCCTCGATCGAATGTCCGCCTTCATCCTTATTGACCCAGGTAACACTATCCGCCTGGTTAATCGTAATGGTACCATCGATCAGGGTATTGTTTTCAATCCGCACGGTATAAACCGTACCACTAACGTCCGTAGGTTGGTCATCCTGCACATCTGGAATGCCATCGTTATCATCGTCAGCATCGGTCTCATCTGGAATTAAATCGTTATCATGATCAAGGTCATTAAAGGTAAAGGCGTAGGTTGCCCAACCGGCGGCAGCATACTTGGCGGTTGGTTTAGCGCGCACATACAAAATGTAACTTTCGCCGTCCTGGAACTTACTTTCCTTGAATCTAGCTGACCGGTTGATGACCAGCTTGCGCGCGATTCTGGTGGAGCCATGCATAATCTTCACACGATAACGTCTAGCGGTACTAACTTTATTCCAGGTAAATTTCAAACGCTGTTTCTGTACCAACTGTTTCATACTCACGTTCGTGACAATAGTATGGCTACCGATCGTTTCGGCTTGAGCGCTCGGAAAGAACAGGCAGAGCAGTAATAGAGGAATGAGCGCTAAGACTTTCGCTCTCATACATGTTGCTCATCTGCACCCTTAGAAAAATTGGACACCACCACAACCGAACCATTTGGTATGTAATGCACCACACCATCATCACCGCGCAATACCGTCAAACGTAACTACACATCTTCCACTACACCGGTGACCGTACCTAATGTGATGCGATCACCTTTGGCGTATTGGTTCTCTAAAATAATCAGCAATCCAGCCAATAAGTCTTTGATCAAGGATTGCGCCCCAAAGCCAATGGTAATACCCAACACACCAGCTCCAGCAAATACCGGCGCCACCGGAATACCCAATTCTGTCAATAACATAGTGCCAAACACCACCACGATACCAGCCCGCATGACTTTAGAGATAAAACTGCTCAGCGTGACAATGCGTTGCTGTTCATGGGCACCTAATATTTTGTGGCGCTGACGCAAACCAGCCCGCTCTTTGGTGAGAATCAAAGAGATTAAGTTCTGGCCAAAATGGTTGGTAGCGTAATAAGCCGCTAACCATAATAATAAAATGATAATCAGTTTCCACCCACTGGTTTCGGCCCACTGGGCTAAGACCGGATTCATAAGACCAAGTCTAACCAGTCCACCATGGCTTCACGCAATTTTGGTGCGTGGTTAATTAATTTTGTACCGCGCCCTTCGGAGGTTTCAGCCACGCGCAATTCTTTATTCAACGATGGATTGTTCTGATACAATGTTTGGGTAGCTTCGTAACTGACGGTATCTGTCTGACTCACTAAATAATAAATCGGGCGGGTAAACTGCTTATTTATTTTTGTAATCTTTACTCCACGGTAATTATGTTGTGGTGACACCAATAACGCTGCTGTTAAGGTCTCATCACGCTGCGCTAACTGTAAAGCCACATTGGCTCCTAAGCCAGCACCCACGACGGCAATGCGCATGTCCGAATCAATGTCGCGTAAATACTCCACCGCTTCAGCGGCATCATCTACCAGCTGCAAGTAATCCGCTTCTTTCAGCTCAGCTTCAGTGCCAGAAGATTCTCCATGACCACGAAAATCTAGCGTCATCACCTCAAAATTCTGTTCTTGCAATTCGGCGGCAAAGTTATTCCAGGCATTTTGATTACTCCCTGCCATGTGCAGCAAAATCACTCCACGGTGCTCAACCTTGCCGGGTGAGGCGTAATAACGGCCAGCTACATAGACACCATCCGCCGGCACCAAACCAACATCGACTTCATCACCGCGGATAGGTAAACGGTCCTCAAAATCACTTTGCCACCACATCACCCCAGCAATCGCTAACAACAACAGGCCGATCACTGCTACGCTTATTCCTAAGATATACTTCGTTGGCATAGCTTGACTATAACAAAGTTGCCAAACAGCGTAAAGTTTGCTAAGCTAGTTTCGAGAGCCCACGATGTGTGGGTTTTTTGTATGTCTACATCCATTATCCTCAGTCGAGACCAGTTTCCTGCCCTGTTGCATGAAACACCCGTGCCGCCGCACCTATTATATGTTCGGGGTAGCCCAGACAGCCTACAGCGACCCAGTATTGCTATTGTGGGTAGCCGAGCCATGACCCCGTACGGTGCCGAGGCCTGCCGCTATCTAACAGAGGGCTGCGTCCGAGCTGGTTTAACCATTATTAGTGGTCTGGCGACTGGCATTGACGCTGTTGCCCATGAAACCGCCCTGGCCTGCCACGGCCAAACTATTGCCGTTCTAGGCTGTGGGACAGCCGAAGCGGTCATTTTTCCAGCTGGGCACCGCCAGTTAGCCAGGCGGATTATGGCCAGTGGTGGGGCGTTAGTATCAGAATATCCCGATTTAACTGCCGCCCGACGCCATCACTTTATTGCCCGCAATCGTATTCTGGCTGGATTGAGCTTAGCCACCGTAGTGGTAGAGGCAGCCGATCGTTCGGGTGCTATCAATACGGCCCACCATGCTTTGGAGTCGAACCGGCCGGTTTTTGCGGTGCCTGGTTCTATCTTTGCTGCTCGCTCGCGCGGCTGTCACCGCCTGATTCAGGCTGGCGCGATCTTAGTGCAATCGGTGGAACAAATTATGACGGAGTTGCAGTTGCTGTTACCGACCATTGCTACACCACTGCAATCAGCAGGAAACCCAATCCAGCAAGGCATTATCGCTTGTTTGCAACAGGCACCAGCGCATGTGGAACAACTAGTGCAACAACTGGGTTTGGATGTTAGTGTGTTGCAAGTAAACTTGACAGAATTAGAAATACAAGGAATAGTACGGAAGAATATTTGGATGATGTATGAAATTAGTCATCGTTGAAAGTCCAACTAAAGCCAAGACCATCAAGCGGTTTCTACCGGATGGCTTCGTGGTTGAATCTAGTTTGGGACATATCCGCGATTTACCACAATCTGCTAGCGACATTCCCCTGCAGTACAAAAAAGAGCAGTGGTCTCGCTTAGGCATTGATGTGGAACATGATTTTAAACCCCTCTACATTGTACATGCGGATAAAAAGAAACACATTGCCGCTTTAAAAAAGCTCGTCAAAGCGGCCGATGAAGTGTATCTGGCAACTGATGAAGACCGCGAAGGAGAGGCCATTAGTTGGCATTTGTTAGAAGTGCTACAACCCACTGTCCCCATTAAACGGATGGTGTTTCATGAAATTACCAAAGAAGCCATCCTGAACGCCTTGGAACATCCACGGGTAGTAGATATGCATCTGGTGGCTGCCCAAGAAACGCGCCGTATTTTAGACCGTCTCTATGGTTACGAAATCTCACCTATTTTATGGCGTAAAGTAGCCCCGAAATTATCCGCTGGACGGGTGCAAAGTGCTGCCCTCCAACTAATTGTAGACCGAGAAAAAGCCCGGATGGCTTTTACCACCGCCGGCTATTATGATGTCACTGTCGATTTTGGTTTCTCCGGAAAGGTCACGGAAGTGGCAGGTAAAAAAATTGCTGTTGGTAAAGATTTTGATAGTC
>CAZSXL010000038.1:0-8686 GCA_964611225.1 uncultured Gammaproteobacteria bacterium | reverse complement strand
CGATCCGGATCCTGACCAAAGCCTCACAAGAATTTGGTAAAGGTCGCTTTCAAAAAGTGACCATTCAAAGAAACGACGAGCTAGGCTTGTTCGCCAAGACCTTCAATACCATGGCGGAAAACATTCAAGCCAGTCAAGGGGCGTTGCAAGCCGAATTGGAAAAGACCCAACAGTTAGATCGGCAAAAATCAGAATTCTTGTCGATTGCTGCGCATCAGTTACGCACACCGATGTCTGGCATTCGCTGGGTATCACAAATGCTCTATGATGGTGATATGGGTGATATGACTACGGAACAGAAGCATCACCTAGGCAATGCGCTGGAGAACATTAACCGCATGATTAACCTGATTAACGATTTGCTGGATGTCACCAAAATTGAAGAACAAAAATTCAATTACAAATTTGTCGTCACCGATGTAGTCGCCATCGTCAAAGAACAGATCAAACAACTAGCGACTCTGGCGAAAGAATCTAATGTCACTGTACAATTAAATTATGAACCAGTTGGTGAAATGTTAGCGGAAATGGATATTGAAAAAATTAGCTTGGCCATCAATAACTTGCTGGATAATGGGATTAAGTATTCCAAAAAGGATGGGGTGGTTGAAATCAATCTGACCAAGCATGGGCAGCTCGTACATGGTTATGTCAAAGACCATGGTTTGGGTATTCCCACTAAATCACAATCGGAAGTATTTACCAAGTTCTTCCGCGCCCCGAACATCTTAAAAGTAGTCACCGAAGGGAGTGGTTTAGGCTTATTTTTGACCAAGGATATTATTAGCAAACATGACGGTAAAGTCTGGTTTGAATCTACCGAAGGTACCGGCACCACCTTCTTCTTTGATCTGCCTATTGCCCAACGCCGCGTCGACGCACCGACTCCACTATTACCTTTGTAAGGTAGTCACATTCAATATTGACGCGACTGCCTACCACCAATTCAGCTAAGGTAGTGCGCCTGGTCGTTTCGGGTATTAATTTTACGGTACAACGATTCTCGTTCACCCCCACAATCGTCAAATTCACACCGTTAATCGTGATACTCCCCTGGTTGATCAGATAGGATTGATAGGCTTCTGGAATCTCTACAGTCAGGCCTGGGGCAACCACCACGGCGGTGCAATCCACATGACCATACACCAAGTTACCAGATAATTTGGTTTGTAAGGTCAACGCTGGTTCAGCATGGATCTGACTGCCTAGCTGCCAATCACCCACGTTCGTACGCTGGAGTGTTTCCGCTATGTATTCCACAGTAAAATCTTTCTCTGCCACTTTTGTTACCGTAGAGCAGATACCATGCAACAAGATACTTTCGCCCACTACTGGCTTACCCCATTGAGGTAAGATTAAACTGATCACGGTGGGTGTACCCGGCGTGAGGGCAGTAACGGTTAGAAGTTCTTGGACGATGCCTGTAAACATTGTTGAATAGTGATCAAATCTGCTGCCATCTGTTGTTGTAAAGCGACGGCATCGTTAAATTTTTGGTTAGCACGTATCCAGTGGGTTATTTCAACTGTAATCAACCCATTGATATCAACGTCAGCATTCAGAAGATGCGCTTCTACTTGGCGCTCGGTTTCTGCAAAGGTAATAGCTGCCCCTACAAATACCGCCGCTGGGAACAGTTGCTGACCACTACTGACTACTCCGGCATACACTCCATCTGGCACAGTGTCCGGAGCTGCTAAATTGAGCGTCGGTACACCCAAACCACGCCCACGCCCACGGTGCGGTATGACTTGGCCAGTGATGACATAGTGCACTACTTGCCCTTCAATTCGCGCTTGACCTCTTTCCAATGGGTTTTCAAATCACGTTTTAAAGTCACCACGGTGTGTTTACCAACTTTCTTTTGAGCAGCGTATTCGTCGACGACTTGTTCTACGATATCATCATATTTTTGCTGACTGATTTCTTTAGCGGTATGCAGTCGCTGACTGATCTCCTTCGATAAACCAACCGCAGTCGTCTTAATCTGTTTAGCAGCCTGTTTGCCAGCTTTGGTTTGGGTGAAAAAATAGGTGGCGGCACCAGCAGCCAAAACGGCTCCCAGTGTGGTTCCGACGGCCACAGCGGATAAGGCTTTACGCACAGTGGATTTCTTTTTCTTGATCATAGAAGTAGAGTTAATAAAATTTAAAAATGTGAATTAACTAGCTAAAGTATACCTAAAGTTCATAGCTCTGTCCACTGGAGGGAACCTCGACGCTATACCCTTTTTGCTGCAACAGGCCAGCTAAGTTGTTGGCCTTGTCTTCTTCACCGTGCGTTAACCACATGCGCTGCGGTCGTTGCGGCGCACTACTTAGCCAGGCTAACAATTTAGGTTGGTCCGCATGAGCCGAATACGCACCAATCGCCCGGACTTTGGCATGTACATCAACACTGTCTCCATCAATCACCACGTGCTTAGCTTTATCTAATAATTGCCGCCCGAGTGAACCTTTCACTTGGTAACCAACAATTAACAGCTGATTACGAAAGTCGGACAAATAATTTTTGGCATGGTAGCGGACCCGTCCGCCTTGCATCATGCCCGAACCTGCCAAAATCACTTTCGGTGCCTTGACGCGTAAAATGTCACGGGATTCTGCTGAACTGCTAGTAAACTTTAAACCATTAAACTTAAAGACGTCGTCCCCATTCGCAATTAAGTACTGGGTGGCCTGATTGAACCAATGATTATATTTGGGGTAAATGCGTGTGGCTTTAATGGCTAAAGGGCTATCAATAAAAATGGGGATGGGCGGAATATCTTTATGTTCGACTAAATCATTCAGCTCGAACAACAACTCTTGAGTACGCTCTAACGCAAAAGCTGGAATGAGCAAGGTACCTTGCATGGTGACCGTTTCATAAATCGCCGACCGTAAGAGCAATTTACGTTCACGGGCTGGTTCATGCGTAGTGCTGCCATAGGTGGATTCCATCACCAAATAATCGGTGGCTGGTAAGGCTTCGGTTGGCTTCAATAGTGGTACGGGTGGATTACCAAGATCACCAGAAAAGACAATCCGTTTGCCGCCAGCCGTAATACGGATAAAGGCTGAACCCAGAATATGGCCCGCATCCCACAGTTCGATGGTAAATGGACCCACTTGCATCGGTTCGTGATAATTAATACCATGGAACAGAACGGCCGCCTGCTGGACATCTTCCTGGACATACAAGGGTGGATAGCCAGCGGCCTCGGCACTCATTTGAATGACATGGGCACTGTCTTCTAACATCAGATAAGCTAAATCCAAAGTAGCGTGGGATGAGATAATTTTGCCACGGAATCCCTCCCGCACTAACCGCGGTATCCGACCACAATGATCAATGTGCGCATGCGTTACCACTACGGCTGCTACGGTAGTGGGATCAAAGGCAAAGTCATCATAATTCTTATCTTCTGTAAATTGTTCACCCTGAATCATCCCGCAATCGACCAATAACTGAATATTATCTTGTTCAAGCAAATATTGTGAACCCGTCACCATGCGACAAGCTCCTAAGAAAGTGATCTTCATAGTTGGGTTAAATAATAATGGGCAAATTTACGTACTGCTTTTGAACGATGATCATAGCGTTGCTTACCCACCACACCCAATTGCGCAAACGTCTTGGTGTCTCCATCCGGAATAAAAATATTGTCATAAGGCATTTTCTGCTTGATCGGACCACGCAAAGTACGTAACAAACGTCCCTGACAAACACCTTTAAATAACACAGGTTTAGCCTTGGCCGAAGCTTTAAAGGCAATGTAGCTGCAAAAATAGGCGCGCTGGCCAGACTTTATTAGCTTGAACAAACCAGGAAATCCCAATGACATAAAGGCATAGCGTGAGAAAATTCCTGGAAAATGATTATAGCCAACAAAGAAAATGCCCGTATCATCTACGATGACAGGTCCTTTAACCAATGCATAGGCCTGTTCAACCTTATTAGTGACGACGCTGGCGATGTCCAAGGCTTGGATTTCATCGAGTTCAATCGCCCGCGGTTTGACGGTGATCCCATAGGGGTGCAGAGCCTCACCAATTTCGTAGGCTTTCTGGTGGTTGCTCGTCACCAAGGTAACGGACGGCCAGCGCTTCATGCTAGCTTATCGGCTAATAACTTGCCACACATTTGGCAGGATCCTAGCGGTACCCGGTTATCACCAATCCCAACATTATATTTTTTATAGTGCTGCCCAGCAAAATAGACAATGTACGTTGACCGATGTGAGCGTCGAATAGTCACTGTATCCTTGTTGTGTAACGGTAAGTACAGATCATTATTATCAGCTGCCACCAGCGCCGGACCACGATCAATGCGCACTTTGACAATGGTGTCCTCTGGCACCACCAAGTTGCCAATCGTAAAAATAGAATTATTAAAGGCAATGCCTAACCCCTGCTGAAAAGTGCTGCGGGTAATACTTTGATAATAGCCGGTACCGCCTAGTGGAGTAGCCACCACTAAACCATCTCCTAACAACTCTCCACCAAAATTTTCTCCGTTCAACCACAGGTGATAACGTAAGCCCGTATTGATATTGGCGTGGGCCACTAAAATATCGTTGATGGCATAGAGTGTTTTACCACCATGACTAGTTTCCAACAATGGCTGCTCTACCAGACTGTACTGTCCGCGCACCATCAGCTCTAAAATGGTCTCCTTGGCCAAGGTAGCACACTGAGCACAAACGCGACTATGACGGATCATCACTTTGGGAACTAGCGGATAATGCCGTTCTGCATACAACAGCGTACCATCACCACCATAGCACAATACGAACTCCGGTTTCGTTTTCACAATCTGAATCGTGCGCCGATAGTGCTTACGAATATAGGCCGCTAACTCCTGCTTGGCTAATCCGCTAATGACGACTTTCATTGTAACAGTATAGCACAAAATTTACTGATTCGCTCTAAAGCAACCCCAATGCGGTCTGAGCTGTTCGCAAAGGATAGACGGACAAAGCCATCACGACCAAAGTAAGTACCAGGCACTAATGCAACATAATGCTCGGTGAGCAAGCGCTGACAAAAGGTGATGGAATCGATTTTGAATCCCCGGATATCTAAAAAACAGTAGAACGCTCCTGCGGGTGGTACCAGCTGCACAGCCGGATGTTGCGCTACCCAATCTAAGACCAATTGACGACGCAGTTGCAACTGTTGCAACCAATCGGCCACTAAACCGTTGGTCAGAGCTGGCGGTAAAGCAGCCTGCATAACGTTTGAGACATTACCGGTCAAGTGACTTTGCAATGCAGTCATCGCCTGAATCATGGCGACTGGTCCGGCAGCATAGCCTACTCGCCAACCGGTCACCGCCGCTGCTTTGGAAATACCGTTCACCACCACAGTCTGCGCGTACAACTTGGCAAACGAAATAAACGGCTCATCACCATACATAATATGTTCGTAGATTTCATCCGAGATCACCCAGAGTTTTTTGGCTTGAGCTAATTGAGCGATGTCCTGGAGCACGGCAGCGGCATAGACCGCTCCGGTAGGGTTATTGGGGTAATTGAGTACCAAGCCCACCGTCCGGTCTGTGCTAGCTCGGGCTATCGCCGCCAGGTCAGGTGTAAATTGATCCGTGGTCTCAACGCTGACGGGTACGCCACCCGCTAATTTAATCTGTTCAATGTAACTAACCCAGGCTGGTTGCAGTACCAGCACTTCGTCACCAGGCTGGACTAACGCTAAAAACGCCATGTACAAAGCTTGTTTAGCTCCATTGGTGATTAACACTTGTTCAGGTGTGTAGTGCACTCCGTGTTGTTGTTGTTCGTAGTTACAGATGGCTTGCTTACTAGCCGGTAGACCAGCTACTGGAGAATAATGATTGCTATCACTCACTATGGCTTGTTGCACTGCTTGTTGTACCACGGTTGGTGGGGAAAAATCTAGTTCACCGACACTGAGATTAACCACATCATGCCCAGCGGCTAACAAGGCCTTGGCTTGGGTATCCAGTGCAATGGTTTGGGAAGCAGTCACAAGACGCATGACCGTTAATCGTAAATTTCTTCGCGTTTTTCTCGCATGTAGGCAAACCAATCCTCAAACAAATCGACAATCAGTTTGAACGGAGCTTCAATAATGACATCAAGTACAAACACAAAGACGTTGATCTTAGAAAAATTGATCGACAACCAGCGGCCAGCGCGCACGATTGGGATCGAAAAGAAGTCGATGGTAACGCTCAACAAGTTATCACGCCGATCTAGTACCACTAAATCTTTAGCTAGTTGACGTACTCGGAGGCCAAAGAAACTGACTAGAGTTAAAAAGACTGTAAATAGTGCTACCCCTAACCAATTAAAGCCAACCGCGGTTAAAACCGCAATCAGACCACCGAAGGTAATAAGGAAGGCACCTAAATAAAGAGCACGGAAAATAAAGTTTAACAACCAACCCCGGGCAATATTTGGTCGGATGCGATAGACAATGTCTTTGCCATCATAGGCGTAAACTAGATCTTTAATCCCCTCAATTACTTTTTGCGTATTCTCTTTAGCTGGGACGTGCACCGCTAACGCAATCACAAACAACAACAACGGGTGAAAGACCACGTTGATGCCTAATGGAATATAGTTTAAATGCCCCAAAATGAACCAATCGTATGGCAGTTCAATGATCAACGCCAACAACATCTTAGTGACAAACAAATAGATGATACTGCGTAAGCTGGTACGACGTAGTTTGATTTTGACCTGTTTGTAGCGCTGATTGGTTGCTAGTTCAATCGCATCCGCCAATTGTTCTGGATTTTGCATCACCGCCATGGGGTCGGCTTCCTTCAGTAACCAGTCAGACAAGACCACAAATAAGATATTGATCTTCTTGATTTGCCGTACCACTTTATCTTGGAGCGGGCTGCGGATCTGCTTCATAATAGTCGTGCGGACATTCAAGACATTACGAGCGACACGATTTAAGGTATCTTCTTTGCCTTCCGCCCACTCTGGATAAAAATATTTCAACAGACTGTACTGCATCAATTCTAAATCGTATTGGGAATAGGCTTTAAGGACGGCGGCGTAAATTTGTACTTTACGTTCATCTTCCGTAATCCGCTTCGAGGTAATATCGGTGCGCTCCAACATGGTGACATAAACAAATTCAATCATCCCCTCTTTATGGGGTGATGGCGCTAAGACTTCTTCCAATTCGCAAGCTAGCATGGTGAGAGCCCAATCGAAGGTTTCCTCACGTTGACGACCCTCTAAGGCTGGAATGGCCTTACTCAAAAACCGGGCATACTTCACTAATGATTTGGCGGCGTCATCAATACGACTTTCCGGCATGGCATTATTGCGGATATAGCCACCCCGAATCAACTCAATCACCAACGGACGCGCAATCGAGGCTGGATCAACACCGGGCAAAAACTTGCGTTTTAGTACACGCAAAATAGCCGATTTAATCAGCAAGTGTTCCTCCTTATAATCTAAGGCATTACGAACCTTTTCATAGATAAAAGCCACCCGACTAATGGCTTCAGAAATCTTGAATTTGGGTTGATGTTCTAATTCCTCTTTAGCCTTTAACTCGCGCTGTTTAGCCTTAATCAGGCGTTGCACGCTTAACGGAATAGTAAACGATGACACATCAGACATATGGCTAAAATAGTACCAGATTTTTGGCTAATTGTCTAGTGGTGCCGATAACTGCTCATCATTCTGTTTGACCCACTCCCAAATGATTTCGAGATGATCAAAGGCCATCTGTTCAGTTGACGGTAAGGTGTCTAGATCGAACCAAGCCAGTTCGGTAACTTCATCATCTGGCTTACCAAGCTGGGCAATTGGTTTGACTGTAAAGACGAAGGTCACATTTTGACGATCATCACCAGACCGCGCTGGTTTATCCAAGACGGTCAACAACCCTTCGACGGTACAGGTATAACCAGTCTCTTCTAGTACCTCACGCATCACCGCTTCTATCGTGGTTTCGTCTCGATCCATATATCCACCTGGTAGAGCCCATTTACCACCTTCCCGCAGCCGTTCGGCGCGCTTAGTCAGTAGGATCTTATGATCCTGTACCATCACAGCATCCACTACCACATGGCGCAAATCGGCTTGGCCACCATGTTCAAAGGTACACTTGATCATCACTAGTTGTTATTCAGATAGTAACGCGTATTGGCATCGACGGCACCTGTCATTTGCAAGAAATTATCCGTTTGGTAGCGCACTAAGGCTTCTTCAGTAACACTATCAAAGTTGGTATCAGGATCCGTATCGAAGTAACCAGCTTTTTTCAAGCGTTTTTCTAAGGCTAATACTTGATCATGGACATCACCTACACCCAAGGTCTCAGTGAAACCAATGCGGACAATAAAACCACTGCGTTTGGCTTTGCTGCCATCTGGGTTCGTTACTTTAATCTTATAGTTACCTGGGGCAAAACCTTCCGGAATCGTCACCGTTAGCGAGCTAGCACCATTGCGCTCAACATCAGTCATCTCGATAGCACCAAAGAACACATTGGCTCCAGCAGCGAAATGACCACCACTAATGGTTAACTCTCGGTCACTGTTATTTGAAGCGGTCATGGTGGACAAACTCTCAATGAAGATCTCACCAGCTGTTACTTGGACTGCTTTAGACTTTGTGACTTTACGGCCATCGGGACGAATCACTTTTAGACTATAACTCCTAGGTGTCAGGCCAGACGGTACCGTGGCG
>CAZSXL010000037.1:0-8740 GCA_964611225.1 uncultured Gammaproteobacteria bacterium | reverse complement strand
GATGGTGCAATGGAGCAGATAAAAATAGTTTGCGCTTGAAGAGAAACTTACTGGTCATTTGCATCAAAGCCGAACCTGTTTCCAAAGCGAACACGAAACCAATCAAGGGAAGTAGTAAAGCATAGTTTGTCAACATGGCAATAATACCTAACGTCACACCTAACGACATCGCGCCCGTATCACCCATGATAAAGCGAGCCGGAAAAATATTGAACCATAAAAAAGCCAACATGGCACCAATAATGACACCGCAAAACACCGCTAAATCATAGCGCCCGAGTAAAAAGGCAATTACCCCATACGCTAAATAGGCCACCACTAAGCTGCCGGCGGCTAACCCATCTAGGCCATCGGTTTCGTTGACGGAAAAACTCGTAGCCACGATGACCAAAATAAAAAACGGAATATACCACCAACCAATAGAAAAGTTACCAAAAAATGGGACATGGAGTACATCCCAATCCAGTTTGAAGTAAAACCAAGCCGCACCGGCCACAGCGATGATGGTATACACTAATAAACGGTGACGCATGCGTAAACCGCCACCGTGTGAACCACGTTTATAAATATTAAATAGATCATCCACTAAACCCACTAGCGCCGAGGCTACTAAAGCGCCTAATGGCAATAATGTTTCAGAACGGGACAGAAAGTTGTAGTTAATCACGCTTGGCCAAAGCAAGCTGACTACAGCCCCACTACAAATAATGACCAGCGCTGTACCCCAGATCAGTATACCCCCCATGGTTGGTGTGCCCGCTTTACTGGCGTGGAGTTTGGCATAGATGGGCGCTTCACTGGCATCACGAATCTGTTTACCAAGCTTATAGCGATATAAAAAATAGGTCAGAACCGGAGTCATGACTGCAGCCACAATAAAGGCGGCCGTGGACAAAAAGAGGATTCGGATCAATTCATTGACCATATCCATTGACCTGGATTAATAAGGCCATTGCCACCAATAGGATCGCTTGCACAATAACGGCGGTAATCATGATCACGTAAGATAAAAAACGATCACGGCGCCATAACCAGATGGCTAACCCAATATTTAAAATGATCATGACCGTACCAATACCAGGTATGGTCAACAAATTAAACCAGGAACCAAAGCCGTCCGGACCAAAGTAAATATTATAATGCAATATAATCGTGGGGGCGGTATGATCAAACCACAGCCCGGCCAACATCCAGCTGGCAACATTGAGCAATCCAGCGGCTGAACCGCTGCTTAGAAACAAGCGTTGATACGATGTCATTGCAATGACAATACACTATTTCTGTGTTATAATCAAGTGTATGATTCACCCGACACGGGTCAAAACAATCTTGCTTGGGCAACGGGCACTATCTGAAAAGACCATTGACGATTTCATTGCCAAAGCCCAGCGCAAAGACACCAATCTGTTGACGTATTTGATTGACCAAAAAGTGATTGGCGAACAAGAACTGTATGACCTGCTGGCTAAATCCTACGGTGTCCAGTTTATTGACCTCCATAACTTCACCCTGACCGATGATTTACGGACGCTGTTGCCGGAAACGATTGTACAGACCCACGAAGTAGTGGTGTTTGAACGTGACGATGCTGCCCATATTCTGAAAATCGCCACTACCGACCCGGACGACTTGCAAACGATTGATTTTATCCGCAAAAAAACTGGCTATGCTGTCCAAGTCTTTTTGACCAATCCGCCCAGCATTGCCAATGTCGCCCGCCAATACCACAGTCACATTGAACAGGAATTCGCCTCTTTCCAACAACCCTTAGAACAAGGCGGTCAGTTATCTGCTACCGAAATTGCCCGTAACATCCCAATCATCAAAATGTTAGATACCGTGTTAGACTATGCACTGTTCCAAAGTGCATCGGATGTGCATATTGAGCCAACTAACCAACAAGTGATTATCCGGTTCCGCATTGATGGTGTGTTGCGTGATGTCATGACCTTACCAAAATCGGTTCAGTCTGGTTTAACCGCGCGCATTAAAGTCTTATCCAACTTAAAGCTAGATGAACATCGGCTACCGCAAGATGGCCGGATTACGGTGGAAACGGAACAAGGTAACATCGCTTTGCGCGTTTCCATCTTACCTGTCTACGATGGCGAAAAAGTGGTGATGCGTATTTTAGACGAATCCAAAAGTATCCTGACACTGGAACAATTGGGCTTTAATGAAATCGCTTTACCGCTGATCAAGCGGCATATTGCTAAACCGCATGGTATGATTTTGGCTTCTGGCCCGACCGGATCTGGCAAAACCACCACCCTCTATACCGTCTTGAATATCTTGAACACCCCTGACGTAAACATTTCTACCGTTGAGGATCCCATTGAATACCGCATGACCCGAGTTAATCAAAGCCAAATTAATCCAAAAATAGGGTTCAGTTTTGCTTCCGGTTTACGGGCTTTGCTGCGCCAAGATCCGAATATCATTATGGTGGGAGAAATTCGTGATCATGAAACCGCTGAAATTGCTGCCCATGCGGCCATGACTGGCCACTTAGTACTGTCCACGATTCATACCAATGATGCGGTCAGTACGGTCTTTCGCTTAAGTGAAATGGATGTGCCCAGTTTTTTAATTGCCTCAACCGTTAACTTGGTAATCGCCCAACGGTTAGTACGTAAAATCTGTCCGCACTGTGTGCAAAGCTATACCTTAACCGATGTCCAGTTAGAAGATATTGGTAAGCAGTACGCCTTGGATCAAGTGATGGCAGGGTTTAGTACCCTGAAGGAAGATCTAACGGAAGTAAAGACTTTAAAAGATATCACCTTCTTTCGTGGCGCCGGTTGTGCCCGTTGTTTTGATACCGGTTATAAAGGTCGAGTCGGTATTTATGAAATTTTTGAAATGACACCAGCTGCCAGCCAACTGATTTTACAACGCCAGTCTAAATCAGACTTATTCACGCAAGCCATCAAGGATGGTATGATTACAATGGTGCAAGATGCCTTTGTCAAAGCCAAGCGCGGTTTAACTACTATTGAAGAAATACTTCGTGTCACTAAAGAATAAACTACATTTCCAACTCCGGTCCGTGCCGATTGTTGACAAGATCATGTTCGTGCAGAATTTGGCGTTAATGATTAAAACTGGCTTTTCGATTGGTGACGCCTTGGCCACCCTCAGCCAACAAATTAAAGGTAAACAATTCTCTCGAGTCATTCTCGATCTGCAGCAATCGGTCGTTAAAGGTGAGAGTTTTGCGGCTGCCCTCCAATTACACTCGGAGGTATTTGATGACTTGTTCGTGAACATGGTGGCCGCGGGTGAAGCCAGCGGTAACTTGGAGCAGACCTTGTTTCAGTTGTCGAACCAATTAAAAAAATCCTACGCCTTACACAAAAAAATTCGTAATGCCATGATTTACCCATGCCTGATCTTAACGGTGATGATTGTAGTGGGCACAGGTATGTTTGTGTTTGTGGTGCCACGGATCTTAGATCTGTACACTACCAGCGGCTATACGCTACCGCTGCCTACCCGGATTATCTTAGGGATCAGTGATTTTATCCAACATAATGGTTTAATCTTGGGTAGTTTGATCAGTGTTTTGTTGATTGGTTGGATACTGTTTGTGCGCACCGAACCCGGTAAGTTTGTTTGGCATCGTATTCTATTACATATCCCCATTGCCGGTAAAATTATTAAGCGCATTACGATTGCACGTTTAAGTCGCGTCTTAAATTCACTCCTGGTGACTGATATTCCAATTGTGAACAGTTTCAAAATTATTGCCAACACCATTAGTAATCGCGTCTACCGCCGTCACCTCATTTTGGCTAGTCAGCAATTAGCCAAAGGCAATACTATCCATAGCGTCTTAAGCAGTCGCCCAGATTTGTTCGAGCCAGTGGTCACGCAGATGATTAAGGTCGGTGAAGAGGCCGGCGTATTAGATACGATGACCGCTGAAATTGCGACCTTTTATGAAGATGAAGTAGATTCAACCATGGCTAACCTAACCGTGATTATTGAGCCTGTCTTGATGGTGGTGATTGGTGCCGGTGTTGGCTTTTTAGCTGTCGCAATTGTGCTCCCTATTTACTCACTCGTCGATGAAATCTAACCGAGCCGGTTTTAATTTAACGGAAGCAGTGGTTGGCACCGGTATCTTGCTGATGTTTGTATTGGCATTATATGGGCTGATGGTTGGGGCACTGGCCATTATGAACGATGATCAAAACCGTAGTGCCGCTTTAGGCATAGCCCGAAAGAAAATTGAGTTGATTAAAAATCTACCATACGACAGTGTCGGTACGGTTGGTGGTGTGCCGGCTGGTGATTTGCTGCAAACAGAAACGGAAGTACTGAATAATGTGACCTACACCATCAAAACCAATATTCAATATGTGGATGATGACTTTGATGATGTCGCTCCAACGGATACGCTAAATACCGATTATAAAAAAGTGCGCATTCGCGTTACCTGGAGCCAAGGCAATAGTGATAACCCTGTGATCCTGGTGACCAATATCGTACCGACCACGATTGAAAGTAACGCGACCGGTGGCACCATTTGGATAGAAGTGTTTGACCCTACGACCTCGCCCGTTGAACCAATAGCTAATGCCGATGTTACCATCGAAGCTCCAACGTTAAGCCCGCCTATTTCAACTACTGGTGAAACGGATAGTGATGGCCGTTTTATCTTACCTGGTGTACCACCTGGAACAGAAGCTTATGAGGTGACCGTGACTAAACAGAATTACAGCACGGATCAAACGTATGATCGCGATGCTGTCACAAATCCTAACCCCGATCCACCGCACTTAAATGTTGTGGCTGGAGAGATTACCCAGGAATATTTTGAAATATCTCGTCAAGTGAACTCACTAGCAATTCATATGCGCTCTGTGGACAATGGTGAGCCGCATCCAGATATTCCTTTTCGGTTGCACGGTGAACTCACTAAAGGTACGGATGGTAATGGCCAGCCGATCTACAGTTACGATGAGACGCTAACCACCAATCCCGGCGGGAATGCTCAATTGCATGACCTGGCAGCTGATAGCTACACTGTCTTAATTGATGAAGCTAGTGTTGGCTATGTGATCGCTGGTTATGACCACGTCTTACCATACCCAGCCGCCGCCCAGTCTACAGAGACTATTACCATTGATCTGGATGATTATTTTCCTTACACCGCCTTGATCAACGTCCGTGATACTAATAATGACCCGATTGCCAATGCTAGCGTCCACTTGACGCTAGCCAGTACCTATGACACCACCATAGTGACCGATACAAATGGCCAGGCGTTCTTCACCCCACTGACTGCGGACACCTATACACTGACTATTACCGCTACGAACTATACAACCTATAACGGCAGTGTAATCGTCAATGGTAATGAAGAACAAATCGATGTTCTGTAAGGTGATACGCCACCATGGCTTTACCCTAGTAGAGGCGGTTATTACCATTAGCATTGGTACGTTATTAGTGATGGGAATTATTACTTTTATGATTGAAACGGGTCGTCTCCAAAGCTTTATTTCTGAACAATCGGATGCCATTGAAACAGCAGATGAAGCTACCACGGTGATGACGAAAGCGCTGCGGGAAACCACGGATGGAGCCGATGGCTCGTATGCAGTCGTGACGGCTGAGGCTAATACGCTGATCTTTTTTTCTGATATTGACGCTGATGCGAACGCTGAACAAGTTACCTATAGCTTGTCCGATACCACGATCACCCAAACCATCATTGAGCCAACCTCTGCTCCAGCACAATACTTGTCAGCCAATGGCACAACCAAAACAGTGGCTACTGGGATTGTGAATGGTACCTACACCGGTAACGCTATTTTCTCCTACTATGATTTGAATAATGCTATACTAGCTGAACCGATTACTTTGTCTGAAGTCAAGTTAGTTAAAATCCACCTAGACGTGAATGTGGATCCCAATCGGGTACCAGACACCCATACAATTGAAACCTATGTCCAATTACGCAACCTCAATGACAACCTCTAAACAACCTGGTTACATTTTAGTATCGCTGATTATTTTCGGTGGTATCACCATTATGGTAATGGGCGCGGTGATTAGTTTACTGATTGTGCAACATCGTGGCATCCAACGGTCCGTTAGTTCTGAACAAGCCTTACAAGTAGCCGAAGCGGGTGCGAATTATTATCGCTGGTTACTGGCGCATGATCCAGAAAACTATGACGGCGCCGAACAAGATTACTATAACCAAAACGGTGATAGTATTGGCCACTATTCAATTATCGTGACACCGCCTAGTAATGGCTCAACCACCATCACCATCACGTCCACTGGCTGGACAGATGAATATCCAGAGCTACAACGCACCTTACGGGTACGCTATGGTAAACCATCCTATGCCGAATATGCCTTTTTGACTAATAGCAATGTCTGGTTCGGTGATACCGAAGCTGTCCATGGCAGACTCCACTCCAATGGCGGCATTCGTATGGATGGATCGGCTGATTCCCTAGCAACTTCCATTAAAGAAACTTATATCTGTGGTTCTGAACATGGTTGTGCCGATGAAGAAAAACCGGGCATTTGGGGAACAGGTCAAGATCCTTTGTTATGGAGCTTCCCTATTTCTGATGCAATTGATTTTGATGCGATCACCTTGGATTTCGATACCATGGAAGCGGCAGCCGATGCCGATGGTGTCTTTTTAGAAAATATTGGTGGCAAAGGTGTTCATTTAGTGTTTAACAACGACGGCACCTTTACGGCCTATAAGGTTACAAAATTAAAGACCAGTGTCTGGGGTCACGATATGACTGATTGGACCTATGAATCCAACGATATCGACAAAGAAAGCACCATCAATGGCTATGTAAACCATGCCATACCAGACAATGGTATTATTTTTGTGGATGACCAAACCTGGGTATCTGGACAAGTCAATGGTCGAGTCACTGTAGCCGCAGCTCATCTACCTGCTAGTGATGGTATTACACGTGACATTATTATTCACGATGATATTAGCTATTACCCCGACCGTACCAGTGGTTCGGTGCTTGGTTTAATGGCACAACAAGATATTTTAGTGCCCTTATATTCACCAAATGATTTAGTGATTGACGCGGCGCTGTTAGCCCAGGATGGTCATGTGCTGCGTTATTATTACGAACCATCCTATTACCCGACGGATACCATCAAAAGTAATCTAGAAACCTATGGAACAGTGATTACGAGTACGGTCTGGACATGGAGCTGGGTGGACAGTTCTGGTACAATATTGTCAGGTTACCAAACCACTTCAACCAACTATGATCCAAATTTATACTACGCACCACCGCCTTACTTTCCTACCCAAGACGACTACACCTTTATCTCTTGGGAAGAAGTTAACCCCTAAACCGTGATGGCCATCTTAGCCCAACACGTTACCACCGGCATTGATGTCAGCGACCACAAATTACGGTTGGTACGGTTGCAGCATGGTTATCGTCATGTGCAACTCCATGCCTTTGCCGAATTAGATCTACCAGCCGGTATCATCCAGAATGGTGTTATTCTCCAACCAACCGTTTTTGTACAAGCGCTCAAAGACCTGCCGCGCCAAGTCACTGGATCACGCTGGCCGACCAGATCCGTGCATGTGGGTGTACCGGAACAGATCTCTTTTATGGCCACCGTGTCAGTGGAATCGACCGCCCGCGAAGCCGCTGAAACAATGGCCAAACGCAGTCTGCCCTTGCAGGACAATGAGATGTATTACGACTTGGTGATTCAACGCACCAACAAAACAGCTACCATTGCGGCGGCGCGACGCGATATTCTGGATCAACTGTTAGCACAATTTGATGCTGCTAACTATGAAGTGGTAGGATTACATGTAGAATCAGAAGCATTGGCTAATGCTTTGCTCCCCCATCCCTTAACGAAAGCGCCACGTAGTTTAGTGGTCGATTTAGGGACAGCGCGTACCAGTATTGTGTTTGTGGCCAATGGAGCAGTCCAGTTTACAGTCAGCTATCCTAGTGTGTTTGGTACAGCCGGCCTACTGGATCAACAACTGGCGGGAGCGATGCAACAAAGTCTCACCTATGTGCAGGAACACTTTGGTGCACTAGGAACACCAGAACAAATTATTCTCTGTGGCAGCGGTGCCTTAACCCCGCAACTAGAACAATGGTTAAATCAGCTCCTACATTTACCGGTACAGCTTGGCAATGCCTTACTGCACGTCAAGCCAAATCACTTAAGCAAAAAACTGTCTCGGGCAACCGTATTTGCGACAGCCATTGGTTTAGCTTTAGCAGATTAAAGCTATGTTAAATCTACTTCCCCACAGCAGAAAAATAGCCCAGCGTCGGACTTTTATTGCTAAACAGTTACAATTCTTAACGGGTGTGACCGTGGTAGCGACTAGCTGTGCCGTGGTGATGCTACTGACGTCAGATTGGTTATTACAGCGCTGGTTAGGTGACTTGGTTACTACCTCGAACACCGATCTCATTTCTGCTGAAGAACGGTCTGAATTAAAAACCATTGTGGATGAAGTGGTCTTGCTCACCACTGCGGCTCAACCGATCTTAGTGCAGCAACCACGGATCTTGCCCGACTTGGTTAATCTGCTCCAACCGACACCGGATGGTATTCAACTACATAGTTTGTCGTTGGATTATGTGGAAGAAAAACTGGAACTAGCCGGTTCAGCTGTCACCCGCGACGACTTAGTTGCTTATCAGCCAATGTTGACTGCCATCCCTTGCGGTCATAAGGTTAATTTACC
>CAZSXL010000036.1:3875-9100 GCA_964611225.1 uncultured Gammaproteobacteria bacterium | reverse complement strand
ATAGGTGGAAATAAAACTACTTGCATCGTCTAAGTTCGTAGACGCCAGATAGGTACTGTTGCCCACCTCGACCGCATCATAACCATCAATGATAGTCGCACTAGAGGAAGCATCCGCATTACTGGTATTTAACAGATACCATAGATCTGGATTCACACTGTCACCTGGGGTAGTTAAGCTACCATCAAAGTCATTGGGGTACACTCGGATCGCGACCAAATTATTATTGGTGGTGGGATCATTGCTTCCGGCCGCCGCATCCTTAAACGCCATTTCGTAAATAAATTCTTGATCGCTACCGTAGGCGGTATTAATGGCGGCAATATCCCGTTCGAAGACTTTTTCAAACTCTGGTAAGAAATCCTCAGCTTGCGGATCCGTACCACGACAATATCTCCAATAAAAATTATAGGGGGTATTACTATAGCTCACTAAATAGTCAGCATCACAATAGTAAAAGTCGAACAAGATCTCATCGGTCAGATCATCCGTTTCAATTGCACTATCTTCATTACCCCAGCCCTGTTCAACCGAACCATCACCTGTCACGGTAACCTCGATGTTATCGGTGTTATTACCGTTCTCATCTGGTGTATCGGCCGTCAAAGTTTGCGTGTCGGTATCTTCCACAAAGGTGCCATCGGACCAGCCGGTATCTGATGTATCACACACTGGCGTTGTGGCTGTAGAATCAGTAGTACAGGTAACTGTAGTATCATTGATATCCACCGTACAACTAGCTTCAGCCGCTTCAATGGTACAACTGTCTGCTACTGCACAGCTACACAGCGGGGTACCAGAATCTTCCGTATAGCCAGAATCAAACGTATCACAAACCACATTAGGTGAATCGGTATAACAGTTCACGCCACTAGTAGTAGTACAGATTTCATCGCCCAACGTAATATCACAAGATTCCGCAACGGCACAGCTACAGCTACCGACTTCATTATCGGTAAGAATACCAGCCACTGGGCAAGACGCCGCTTCTAAATCCTCGATGGTGTCATAGATCGGATCCCACGCATACGTCCAATCAAAACCGTCATCCACACCATCATCGATCCGTTGAATGGGTTGATCATCGGTGGTGCCTGTAGTCAGATCTTCACCGGCTGCATAAACAGTAGCGGTAAAGCTTTCCTCTTGTTCAGATTCGCTAAAGGTATAACTGGCATCTATGAAATCTTCACTGTCGGCTTCTAATACCACATAGGCTGGTGAGCAGAAGTCATCATATTCAGTCGAGGTTACTGTAGCAAACGTATAGCGCAAATAACCATCATGACATAATCCATCATCAGTCATCTCTGTTGTACAACCTAAAGCGACACCAGTTTCTGCATCCACAATGCCATAGTGATGATCAGTATCATCTACTACCGCATCATCGGTCTCGATGATAATTTCATACTCGCTGCTATTAACCAGCACCTGGTTGAGTTCAAAGGTTAACGTAGTGCCATCATTCGATAACTCAATGTCACTAATATCCGATGCAGAACTAGGAACAGTAGCATCTGGATCGGCAAAACCTGCCGTCCGTAAACGAATATAATCCGTAAATTCAATATCCTCGGCAGCGACATCATCAGTATAATCAGTAATATCCTCACCATCAGCATCTAACACTGTATCGTTATCGTTAACCTCAAACGCCTCACTGGTGGTAATGGGTTGGCTAAACTGAATCCGCACTTGCGCATTGGAACAAACCGGATCTTGGTCAGGGGTGGGAAAGGTGGCTGAATCAATTTCTGCCAAACCGTTGTTGCCATTTGAAACACCAACCGTGACCTCGTCAGAGTCAATCGTTTCATCTGCATCCGTATCTTGTAACCCAGCATCCATGCCGTAATCACTTTCGATGTAGTCACTTAACGCATCGGCATCGGCATCATCAAACTGAATAATCGATTGAGCTGCACAGGTACCAGTGTCGGTAGAATCACTATCATCATAAGCGCAACTCGTCAGGTTACAACACGAATCTGGTTCATCGCGACAGAACCCAGCAGTATCGGCCGTACAACTACCAAAACTAGGGTCGTAATCTAAATTACAGTTCAACAAGTTATCGCGGGTACTGCCACACTCACTGCAACTATCACAGGTCACAGGGAATTCTAATCCGTTACTGGTACATTGCGTGCCCGCATCGGTGGTGGCAATGACCTGGACATCGCCGGTTTCGGAACCGTCTGGAACATCGGTAATGTATTGGGTGTCGTAATATTGTGTCCAATCGATATTGGCCGTCACATCATTGAAGTATTCAGCTGAACCATCTAAATTGGTAAAATTGCTGACGGCAGAAGAACAAGTAGTGGTTGTAGCATCTTCATCGACATAACAGGTCTCGTTAGCAGTTAGTGAACAGCTACTGCTAGCAACAGCAATGTTACAAGTAACAGTGGCATCATCAGGATCGGTATAGGTGCAATAACCGTTAATACCATCATACACTGTATAGGCATTAGAAGTAGTAGTGGCACAAGTTTCGGAGGTAAAATCTGGATTGACATAATAGGTAGTTGTTGCGGAGACAGTACAAGAGGTAGAACCTTCCGCAATATCACAATCACCCAGTGAAGCGGTATTACAAGTACAATAACCGCTATCGGCATCAGCAAACTGTTCACCGTCCAGATCAATATTACCAATGGTATCTGTCAACGTCTGCAGCGAGCTATAAGCCGGAGTAGCATCACACAATACCGGTAAATCTACTTCAGAGCAACTCTCGTCTCGGGTAAAGACAAACGCATTGCTGGTTTGGGTCACTGTGCCACTGCTGTAGGCTTGGGTGACAACGACATCGGCCGTAGTGTCCGTGTCATCGACAAAAATACCATCTGGCATCGTGGCAATAATCTGCAAGTTATTCCACGAATCGACTTCGTTACAGGCCAGTTCAGCGGTAACCCCATCGGCAGTCACTTTACTACCAGGTGTATACGTAGACGGGTTATAATAAGTACCAAAGTGACAACCTTGGATAGTCACTGGTTGCCCCACCGCACCAGCTAGTGGGCTAACATCATTAATGTATGGCGCACACATGCCAGCCACACATTCTGATGCACAGCCTGCGTAAGTACAATCGGTAGTATTCTCACAGACATTACAGGTTTCGGCGGTAGCACATTGGCCAACACTACAGCAACCAGTAGCGCAATCTAAGTTAGAGCCACAGCTGACAGAAAAGTCTAAAGCATTACTAGCCAGAGTATCATTTTCTACCCGCACGCCATCATCATCACTAATGGCACCCTCTGGCACAATCGCATCGGTAGCAGCTGTAGCATCGGCTACCCAAGTTTCTCCAGCCGCCACACAGGTAGCTTCTGTAGTAGAAACCAAATCGCTACACACCCCCTCAACCCAACTTTCACTGCCATCGGTATCTAAACGACTGGTGGAACCAGCAAAAGTAACCGCTTGCGTCCCGTCAGTTAAGAGCTCGAAACCTTCACCATATAAATCCGTGGTGGTGTTTTCACGTCCGGTATCCGGGTCAGCCCGACACAAACAGGGCGTGGCGTCCGTGCCCACCGTGCAATCTGGTTCAGTGGCATCATCACCCGCGCTACCATAGATATCACTCAAACTATAGTAACTGTTTAAGATTAAGCTATAGTCACCAGCGCCGACCGAACTATCATCCGGCACTTGCGCAATCACCTGATCGTTATCCCAAATATCTTCACAAATCACTTCGGATGGATAAGACGCTGGCGTGCTACTACTACCGAAATAAACGCTACCGGTACCACCGTCAACAAAGCCAGTATCAGCACTATCGCAGGTTTCGGTGTCCCCTTGCGCCACACATTCGGTATAGCCTTCTTCGACGCGACAGGTGCGATCACTGCCATCGCTCATCGTGCAATCACAACCACGGAAGAAACCCAGATCATAGTTAGCGCTGGCAGATTCGGTGGAACAGGTAGAGCCTAAGTCACAATAATCAGCGTCTAAACTACAAGTTTGAATGCCATCTTGCAGCAAGCAACTATAACCCCCTTCGTCGACACTGCAGGTTTCAGTATCGGTACTTTCATCTACATCAACCGTACTGGGATCATCAACGACCAAATCTGTGCAGGTGCACGAACCTTCTTCATCTTGATCATTACCAAAGTAGCAACCAGACAAGGTGATGCAACCGCTGGGGCCAACATCCGCAGCAGTGGCATTATTAGGCGTAAAGGCAATAATGTCGGGAGCACAATGTGAAGTGGTAGGATCACAATAGGTATCACGGCAGTCGTCGGTGTAGCAATCGCTATCTTGCGTGCAGAAGCCAAAGTCTACTTCGATGGTAGCATCATCGTCAGCTGCCACTGAACCATCACTAGAATCTAACAACTCGGCTAACACCGTAGCCAAGCCATCATTATCTTCATCGTCCCCTTCTAAACAAACGGTATTATAACCATTGGTCGTGGTAGTGGTTGTAGTACCATAAGCAATATCCGTAGTAGTAGCATCATTCACACCAAAACTTAAAATGTCTGCACCGGCTGGCTGCGTCACACTCCAGTTATAATCACCGGCATCATTTAAGATCAAACAATCCGATGTAGCCGGACGAGCCCGTAAGGAGTAACTAGTACTGTTATAATCGTATTGGTCCAAACAGGCATCAACACTGTCGTAACTATTTACCCGTTGTGCAGCCGGGTTCAAAGCCAAGTAATCAGCCACACAATTAGCGGTATCATCGCGCACCGCAAAATGCCAACTGTACTCGCTGCCGAGCGGCACGCCAGCGGTATTGGTAACGGTCACCGGCACAGTTACTAGGTAGTAATAGGCAGCATCCAAACCCCCGTCTGGGTAAAAGGTATACCCACTATAGGCATCATATTCATTAATGACGCCATCTCCATCCAGATCATCGGTACCATCGAGCGTATCGCTACTATCACCACCAAGATAAGCGGCGTTTAACCAATCTTCCACATAGGTTCCAGATACCAGAGTGGTACAGGTGGTAGCATCGTATGGCGTAGCGGTACTATTACATTGGTAGATGGTTGTATTCGTTTCCACGCTCGTGTCATCCATGGCATTGGTAAAGCCAAAGTAGATAATACTATTGACACAAGCGTTATCGGTATAATCAGTTGGGTTGGGCAAATAATAGGTATCTTGTTCTAAATCGCACTGATAGTATTGAAATAACTGGGGCGACTCGTGACAGGTAATATCAAAATCTA
>CAZSXL010000036.1:0-3865 GCA_964611225.1 uncultured Gammaproteobacteria bacterium | reverse complement strand
GGGTAAAGTTATCGCTATCCGGCTCGGTAAATGGACTACTCACACCATCCGTGATCACCACTTGGCCATAGGTAGCGTCAGCAACATCCCACTGCGAAGCAGGCCAAGCGGCATAATCACCATCGGTTGGATCCAAATACGCTGTGCCATCTGTCCCAAAATTTTCACCCACTACGGTGACATCCTCCAGACCCGAATCACTACAATCCGGTACCAGTTCGCAAATACCTGGCCCTGGTGTACCACTACTGACAGTGAAACCTTCATGGTTACTATGTTTATCATCGCTAGTATCCGCTACTTCGTCTGGCCCAACCGTTAGCACCTGAATTAGTGGCGTAGCTCCAGCCACAAGGCTATCCGGCACGCGGACAATAATCTGATCATCATCCCAACCATCATCACACATCACTTCGACCTCAACTCCATCAAAATAGACATGACCACGCTCACTGGTACTATCGGTGGGATCGTAATCAATAAAGTTCACACCCCGAATCGTGACATATTGTCCGGGCGGCCCTGTTAACGGTGACGTATTACGCACATACGGTGACAAGATGATCGCTGTTTCGGCTGAATAATCAGAACCATTGTCATTTTCTACACTGATACGCCCAGTCTGGCTGGCTACTGGTGTCCGCACAGTAATAGCTGTGCTGCCAATATTATCGACAAAACAGGACATACTGGAGGTAAAATCAGTATCAAAACAGTTCATCCCAGCGGCGGACATGTTGTTATTGAAGTCAACATCATAGAACGGATACAAGTACTCCCCTTCAATCAAGACAACGCCTGTATCTTCACTGCCGGTATCACCAGCGCCACTACCAGCGGGATCTTCATCTTCACTATAGTAATAATCTTCCTGGGTAATGTCTTCAATGTCCGGAACACAATACGGTTCATCGCCAGTGGTAAAGTTCCATTGATACGTGAAGCCAACATAATCGTCACTGGTATCACTACAGGTGGCATCTAAGGTGCAGGTGGTATCGGCGTCCACGTCACAACTAGTACTACCGACATCAACATTGCAGCTATCGGTACCAGTAGTACAACTACAGAAAGCTTGATCTAAACCACTGGATAAGGGATCCACAAAGTCGTCGGTGGGGCTGCCTTCCATGTTGTCATCAAAATCACCACTCAAGGGGTTACCACAGGTATCATAAATAGCACCCGCAAAGTCGGCAGCGCTATCACCGCTATACAGGCTCATACCGTATTCAGTATAGCTGGACAGCTCCAGTTCTGGAGAAGTAGCAATAGTGTCATCGGCTTCACCACCGATGCTCGTTAAACGAATGACTCCTAAATCTAGGCTGTCTGTGGGTGTGGAGGCTGCTGCATATAGCCAGACATTGGTATCCGCTGGCGAAGCGGGATCTAAACTTTCCGAAAACGACACCTGTAACGTTGGATTCAAACAAATATCAGCTTCGTCATCATCTGGATAAGGTGTGACATCGGTAACGTCTACTTTTGGCGGGATAACGTCGGTGGTGTTGCCGGTCGTAAAGGTGAAAATGCGCTTAGCATCACCAGAAGTCAAATTATAGACAGCACCAGTGTCTGGACTGATCCCCTCAATAGAGGTACTTAACTCCACCCGATAGGTAGTATCCTCTAAGTAATCCGTGCTGGGATAAAATACAGCCGCATAACTACTTTCAGAAAAGGCAAATGATCCCGCCACCGCATCACCATCACATGCTCCAGCATCAGTACACACACCAGATAAACATTGGTTATCAGCCGTACAGCTGTTACCACTACTTAAGCCGCCACCTGGATTGGTGATCGAATCTTCTGGAATAGTGGTGACGAAACTACTGCTAGTAACGGATGATTCATTCAATGGGTAAGAAAAAGTAACGGCAATAATATGGCAGAGTGGTACATCTTCATCCCCATCGGCCGGATTAGAGTGATCCACATAAAAGGGCGAGCCATCGGATGGTTCGTACGGTTGATAGGGCGTGGTGTACGTATCATCGGTTGCCCCAGTAACATCCAGTAATAAGTTAATGATGTATCTAGCTATGCCCCACGACGCCAATATAATGACTAACCCAATCAGGGCGTTACGCAAAATAGCTTTGGCTTTGGTGATTTTTTCTTCTTCCCCTTGGGCAGTCAGCCAGACGAAACCACCATAGAGAATAATAACCACAGCAATCAAAGCCAAGATGCCTAAGGTCCAATTGATGATCGCAATAATAATATCAATCGGCGAAGCATCCCCTAAAATAAAGGCGTAATCCGTATTGACCTGTGCCCAAGTAGCTTGGGTGGTCAAGATCCAACCACTGGCAGAGACAAGTAACAGTTGCAGGGCGCGTTTGTATCGGTTCATACAGTCAGCGCTTGTTTCAAGATAGTGGAGACTACTTTACCGTCGGCTTTGCCATCCAACTGTTGCATCACCTGCTTCATTAACAGACCAAAATTTTTATCTTCACCATTATTTTTGATACTGGCTTGTACAACCTGATCTACCACAGCTTTCACTTCCGCTTCAGATAACTGTGCCGGCAAATACTGTTTGATCAATTCCCATTCGGCTTGTTCTTGATCCGCTAAGTCATTGCGGCCAGCTGCCCGATACGCTTGGACAGAATCCAGACGTTTTTTGGCTTCTTGTTTCAACACAACAAAAGCTCGCTGATCATCATCTGGCGAGCTCTTGCTGTCGATCGCATCTTTTTGGATAGCCGCTTTTAGACCACGCAGCGTAGAGCCCTCAACTTCTGCCTTGCTTTTCATGGCGGAAATCAGCGCTGTTTGGATGGTGGAAAAAACGCTCATGCGAAATATTTGTTTTTTAACTTGGTTTTTAACTTGATATTGCTACCGACGGAATTTCCGCTTCGAACGATCTTGGATCTCATCGAGCTTACCAATTTTCCGTAAGTGTTCGCGTTTATCACGAGACTTAGAACGGAGAATGGCGCTGCGACGCTGCAACCGCTTGCTGACCGGACGTTCACGATGCTGTTTCTTTTTGACTAGGGTTAAATTACCACTAGCTTGGACTTTGCGAACAAAACGACGCGTTAGGCTTTCGTTTGACTCGTTTTCGTTGCGTTGAACTCTAATAGCTGGCACAAAATTTCACCTCCTCAGGTGAGAAAAATAATAAAAAAATTACATTTGGACTATACCACTATCTTTTTTAGATGTCAATCAAATTGCCGCTCACTTCAAACCTTCTCCGCCCTGCGGGCACCTCCTCCTTATCAGGAGAAGGCGAATACAACGATCGCCATCCCCTATTAGGGGAGGGTGTCCCGAGTCTTCGAGGGACGGGTAGGGTTAAGTAACCCCTTTTACTTTTTCCCCACCCAACACATGCAAGTGCAAATGCGGCACTGCCTGACCACCATCGTGACCGTTATTGATTACGACCTTATAACCAGATTCGGCAATACCGAGTTGCTGTACAACTTGCTTCACTACCATGCCTAATTCAGCCATGATGGCTTTATTTTCAGTGGTGAGATCGGTGAATGTGACTAGATGCTGTTTAGGAATGACGAGCACATGCACTTTAGCTTTTGGTGCAATATCATGAATCACAATCACCTGATCGGTTTCTAAGACAACCTTGGCTGGGATGTCATGGGCAGCAATTTTGCAAAAGATGCAATCCATCGAGCTGAACTACTTAAGCCGCTGGTTTATCTTCACCAATCGGTAACTCGGTCTGCAACGGTTCAACGACGACTGCTGGGGTGACGACTTCCGGCACCACCAAGTTTGGCTGCTCTTCTAAGTTGGCCGCTAAGGCATCATACGCGCCCACTGACCGAGCATGCGATAAGGCTGGGGCTTTTTCTATGCGCTTAGCTAGTTCCTT
>CAZSXL010000035.1:0-9221 GCA_964611225.1 uncultured Gammaproteobacteria bacterium | reverse complement strand
AACCCATAGGCATTGGCCTCGGGCGGCATAGCCAATCCACCGACAGCATAGATTTCGCGGCGCGGAGTCATTAGTAATCCCTTAATTTTCGCATCCCGACGTGTTCCTGTATCTTCAATAACGCTTTAGCTTCAATCTGACGAATACGTTCACGGGTGACGCCGAACTCCTGACCGACTTCTTCTAAGGTATGGGATACCCCATCAATCAAACCAAACCGCATTTCTAAGATTTTTTGTTCACGGGGTGGTAACTCTTTAATAATGTCATAGACATGATCTTTCAATAACTGTAAGGAAGCTGATCGGTCGGGCGACAAGGTTTTTTGATCTTCGATAAAGTCGCCTAGGGTAGAATCTTCTGATTCATCATCACCCACTGAAGTTTCTAATGAAACGGTTTCTTGTGAAATCTTAATAATAGTATGCACTTTTTCCAGTTCCTGCCCCATTTCGGCAGCAATCTCTTCCGGTAATGGCTCACGGCCCAGGATCTGGATTAAGCCACGCTCAATCTGCTGGAACTTGTTAATGGTTTCTACCATGTGCACCGGAATCCGAATAGTGCGGGATTGATCAGCCAAGCTACGGGTGATGGCTTGGCGGATCCACCAGGTGGCATAGGTAGAAAATTTATAACCTTTACGATAATCAAATTTCTCAACGGCACGATGCAAACCGATATTACCCTCTTGGATTAAATCCAATAACGACAACGACCGTCCAGTAAACTTTTTGGCGATACTGACCACTAACCGCAAATTTGCTTCTAACAATTTGCGTTTGGCTTCTAAATCGCCAGCTTCTTTTAACTTAGCTAAGCGAATTTCCTCTTCCGTCGATAACAATGGCACCTTACCAATTTCACGCAAATACATTTGAATTGAATCACCAGAAATATCAGATAAATCCATTGCCGCTTTACCCGCCTTCTCACGGTTGGCATCCACTAATCCCACTTTTTTGGCATCTAAGCCCAAGACGTTACCGTCGGTTTCAATCATTTGAATTCCGGCTTTTTCCATGGTCACTAACCATTGCTCAAAAGCAGCCACATAATCTTCCAGATTATTAAAGGTGTAGAGCATCTCGGTTTCGGTCAAAAAATTGCGCGTCCGACCCTTTTTCAACAACAGTTCAGCAGCCTCCACTGGAAAATCAACCGCCGGCGCTACCACTAATGCAGTAGTGCGCTTCATCGATTTTAGTGGCGCTTTCACTTTTGGCGCAGCTTTTTTAGCTGGTTTCTTGTGGCTAGCCTTCGGCTTGGGCTTAGCTTTAGGCTTTTTTGCTTTCTTCACTGGTCGTTTTGGCATAAGTTCCGTTAACTGGATAATTCAGTCAGTTGTTGGGTAAGGAGTTGCACTTCTTCCATCAGTTGATTAGCCAGGGCAGGACTAAGTTGTAATTCAGCTTGTTTCAATTCTACCTCGACATCACGCAAACGCTCTTCAATATAGCGCTTATGCAACTCACGAATGGCACGGATAAAGGCTTCGTGCTGGTCTGGTACCTCGGTATCAGGGAAATCCAAACCAATTTGGAGGCGCAGCTTGCCCAGCAGACCTTGATCTTCCGGATAAGCCACCAAATAGTCTGCTTCGGTAAACTGACCCGACTTATTATACTGATCTAGCATCCGTCTGTAAAGCTCAGCCAAATCAGCATCTTTAATAAACAGATTGTCCAGATAGTCATGGGCGTAGCCAAACTGTTCTGGCATCACCAGCAGCAGACCCAGAATATGCTCCACTAACCGCGTCGACCGATCCTTATTCTTTATTCCTGATGCCTTATTCTGCGCTGTCTTTACCCTCACCGCATTCCCCTTACCACCACGCAGCTTAGCTACCTGCTCATGCAGCAAACTGGCATCCACCCGCACTAAGTCCGCCAAGCGCTGTACGTAGTGGGCCACTTCTACATGGTCAGCCAGCTTCACCAACTTTGGTAAAATACGCTGGGTGAATAATTTTTTGTGCTCGACTCTGGTCAATTGTAAATCACGTGAGGCTTGCATGAACCAATAATCCACAATGCTCATGGCTTGACGAATCGCCTCTTTAAAAACGCCGGCATCAGCCCGGATACATTCGTCCGGATCCTTATACTGTTCTGGCCAACGCACCACTTTAATATTCATATTATGTTGTAGAGCTAAATCAATGCCGCGTTGGGCAGCTTGTTCGCCAGCAGCATCCAGATCAAAAGCCAAGAGCAAATTAGGTGAGAAGCGCTTCAGTTGTAATAACTGCTGCTCGGTAAAGGCCGTGCCGGAAGTAGCGACGGTATTAGGAAAACCATGTTGTTGGGCTGTGATCGCATCCAGATTACCTTCCACCACCAGCGCCGCATTCAATTTTTTAATCGCCTGTTTGGCGCGGAACAACCCAAAGACAATGTGTGACTTATCGTACAACATAGATTGAGGCGAATTGATATACTTGCCACCAGTTTCATCCGTTTTAAGCGTGCGGGCAGTAAACCCAACCACCATGCCATTCATATCATGCAGTGGAATCATTAAGCGGCCACGGAAACGATCATAATAGCTACCGCTGCCATCTTGTTTAATCAACAAACCAGCTTCGGCCTGGTCACTGTCGGAATAACCTTGCGCTTTTAAAAAGTCTTTCAGCCGCGACCAAGTATCAAAGCTATAACCAATCCCAAAAGCAGTGACAGTCGCGTTCGTCAAACCGCGCTGTGCAATATAGTTACGCGCCACTTCCCCATCCTGGGATTGCTGCAGCGTTTGCGCATAAAATTGTTGCGCTGCACTGACGATCTGCAATAAGCGTTGTTTCTTATCTTGCTGGGTGGGATTATATTGCGCGAGCGTGACGTTGGCACGCTGAGCTAGTAATTTTAAAGTTTCCGGAAAATCAATCCCTTCCAACTCCTGAATAAAGGTGAAAATGTCACCGCCTTTATCGCAACCAAAACAATGCCAAATTTGTTTATCCTGGCTGACCATGAAGGACGGGCTATTTTCATGATGAAATGGGCATAAAGCGCGCCAATTACTACCTGCTTTTTGCAGCTTTAAATACTCGGACAATAGCTCAATAATATCAACGCGCTGCTTGATTTGTTCGATCACTGCATCAGCCATGGGGCTCTACCTTACCGGAAAGGAGAGGACACGGCAAGTAGGGACAGAGCAATGCTCTGTCCCTACTTGGTCATGAACCGCTTCCAATCGGTATAGCCAGAGCAACCTTGGGCGTTACAGGCTCGCACTCGTACTTGGTAACGTGTATCCTCCAACAACCCCTTTAACAATTTACGCGTTTTGTGAATACCACGAAATGACACAACTGACTTTGGTTTGCCAAATTTACGTACCTGGGCGCGATATGTTTTAGTAGTGCCACTACCTTTACGCCAATCAGCCAGCGCCCGGTGCTTGGTAATTTGCTTTGCCACCACGTGTTTGGGTATCCCTGGCTTACTGGCTGCAAGCGACCGATCACCCACGGCACCATAAGCGGAAAAGTGGCTCAAGACAATCTGGATCAGATTATTTTCGGTATCAATACTGGTAGAAACTGGCGCGCTCCAAGCGTTGGTGTCGCTATCAAAGCTGGCACCTAACAAATCATCTTCCGACATACCCAACTCGGCTAGTTTAGCTTCATCATATGCCAAGTTCAAAGTCAGGTTAGAACTAAATTCTGCCACCACTTCACCAGAACTATTGAGCGCCGTAAATTGGTAAGCGAACACTGGATAAGCATTATCATTGACACTATAATCCGTTGCCGTTTCAACCGTGATACTCACTGTACCGGTGGTATCAATCGCATCAGCTGGCACTACTAAAGTAGAAATACCATCTGGTAAAGTCAGTGTGGTTGCAGCGGTAGCAGAAAACGAATAGGTCTGGGCACTGTAGTAATCACCATATTCGGACAGCTCAATTTCCAGTGTATCGTCAATCGCCGATACACTACCTGCACTATAGGTGATATCATTGGAGCGATAAAAGATATCATTCTGATAACCCATGCAACCAATACTCCAATCGCTGCCAGATACTAACTGTAATTGGCCACTGTTATCGACGAGACCTACATAAGTATCAATCGCTAAATCCGTATTGTAGGCATAACAATAGGTATAGCCAGTATCACTATTAGCGTCATCATCATAGGAAGCGTCAATCGCTACTGTCCAATCTGCTTCGACGGATTGCATCGTGATGGTGGCGGTTTCATCTGGTGCTAGGGTGACTAGCTGTGAAGTGGGGGCCAAGGAACCAGACCCTTCTGTATAGGCAGAAGTTGGGTAAGCGTAGACGCGATAGGTTTTACCGCTCGAAGCTGCTAACTCCAGTTCCCCGTTATGGTCAGTCATTCCGCCCAAGTAAGTACCCCAGCTGGTATGATCATTGGTTTCTTCCACGGCCGACACCCAAGCCGAAGTTTCAGCCTCCCCATCCGCCGTCAGTACAGTGACAACAATGGCGGCATCTGCTTCTTGTAGGGTCTGCTCAATCACTTGGGTCGTTGTATTATCACCAGTTACAGTCAACTGTTCGTAGGATTGAATATAACTAGTACCATCCGCAGCCACCGCAATACCAGAGGTAGAACCTTGCTCAAACCAACCACCGAGTGAGTAGGTAATATCATCGGCTACTAATAGTTGAATTTCACCATCACCGTCATCATCAGAACCATAGGCATAATCCCCATAATACTCTTCTCCCGTTGCATTCGTCATCGACGAAGCATAGGCGTACATGGAAGTTAAACCAGTAATGGTATTACCATCCACATCCACGTAGCGAAAAATTACAGAGGAATCATGAGCCAACATCACAATGTCAGCGCTGGCAGTTTCACCACTGGCTGGTGTCACCTCAACAGAAGCACTACCGTAGTCTTGCAACCAGGCATTACAAGTATAGGTATAGCCGCCTAATACACCCAGCGTAGCAACACTTTGCCCAGGTAAGATGCTGTTATAGAAGTACCGCTCAGCGGAAGCATTCATATCGTAGCAGTAGACGGAACCGTAAGCGGTTTCTCCCAGAGTAATAGCTGCTCCAACACTATCCACTAAACTAACAGCTATGAAGGCATCTGGACGAATCACCGCCAAATCTATTGCAGTCTGACCGGTATTAGTAACCGGAAAATCATACTCATAAGCAGAAGAAAACGTACTATCCGTAGAATAGGCTCCTACACTCCAAGTAGAGGTATCAGCTTCATCAACAGCAAAACTATATTGACCATTACTATCAGTGCTACCATAGGCATAGCCACCATCTGATGTCCAAGCAGACACATAAATTCCTTCCACACGTGCGCCATCTTGATCCACTACAGTGACCGTAATATAACGACTAGCTTGCTCCAGAGTCACGGCGGTTAAGGTTTGGACAAAACCAAGACCGTGGCCACTATCCGTGGCAGCAGCTAAGCTAGCTGTAAAACTAATATCTTGGCTGTTATATAATGAGCAAGCGGCACAACCATAAGCCTGTTGCGGACGTAGTTGGATCACGTAATCACCCTCCGTTACACTACCGTAGCTGGCATACCCGGCACTGTTCGTTGTCGTGTAATTCACGTAGACATCATTACTATCGTACAAGTAAGCTGGCACACCTTCTACCAGATTCCCGGACGGATCCAGCACCGGTTGTTGTACAAAATCAACCGTACCGGCCTGTACTGCTGTAGCGCTAAACCACAGTATTCCTACACTAGCACACACCGTCAACACTAATTTTTGCCATGAACGTTTATACATAAATAACGCCGTTATGTAATGAATATTAGTACCAAGTATAACATCAAAGCAATTTATGGTAAAATATAGGCATGCAAGAACGTATCATTGCCGTTGCCAGCCAGAACCAGCAGCTCATGAGCTGCCCGTCTTGTCAGGCTGAATTAGCTTATAGTGTTATCCCTAATACAGCACCCCACCTGTATTGTATACACTGTCAAAACGCATATCATGAAACCCATGGCCAAGCCAAGCATAGTAAGATTTGGTGGGAACGGATCGCTAACCGCACCCTACACGAAATTCAAAGCCATGCCCCAACCTGTGACTGTGGTGGATTATTCCTGTCCACTGCCTACCCCCATTGCATCCACTGTGGTTACGACTTCACCTTTAACATTCCTACTCAACCTAAGGCCCGTTTGATCTATAACGACTTAATTGTCTTTCATGGATCCAAAGTCTACTTAGATAATGGCACACACAATCTCTATCAGTTTGCAGCATGAGAGCGCAGCTCGGACGCAATGCATTACTCTTGGCCGCTACCTCCGCCGGTAGTTACGTCTTTGGTCTAGTACGTGATCGGCTGTTAGCGGGCACGTTTGGCGCTAGTCGTGAGGTGGACATTTTTAACTCGGCGTTCCTACTGCCAGATTTGATCATGAATCTGTTTGCCGCCGCGCTGACCGCTGCGTTCATTCCGATATTCGCCAAAGTGGTGACACACAGTGGCGATGAAGCTGGCTACCGAGCCGCTAATGAACTACTAACCGTAACCATCTGTGGTGTGTTACTGGCGGATATCATCACCTACCTAGCACTACCCTGGCTAGCGCCGCTGATTGCGCCTGGTTTTAATGCGGCTGATCTAGCACAATTGGTAACAGCTAGTAGGTGGCTATTATTATCGCCATTTTTATTTGGGATCAGTATTTTGTTCGGTGCTATTTTGCAAGGCAAACATCGTTTCTTAGCGTATGCCATTTCGCCGATGCTCTATAACATCGGGATCAGTTTAGGGATTATATTCTTATCACCGTGGTTTGGAATCAATGGCGCTATTATCGGTGTAGTCATTGGTGCTGGCGCTCATGCTGCCGTACGCTTAATTGCCGCGCTGCGACTGCACTATTATCCCACATTATATAGCACAGCTTTGCAATCAGCCTCTGTTAAAGCCACGCTGGTGTTAATGGCCCCGCGCATTCTTGGTCTGCTAGCTGTGCAAGCGACCTTGTGGACATTTAATGCAGTCGGTTCCACCTTAAGTGCCGGCAGCGTTTCGGTATTTAACTTTGCGCGCAACTTTCAAAGTTTACCGGTCAGCTTTATTGGCATTGCGTTGGCCACAGCGTTATTTCCGATCCTGGCTCATGACTACGCTCAAACCAATAGCAGCCAGTTAGTAGATACAACACGGCGGGCTCTGCGCAGCGTCTTATTTTTAACCTTACCAGCGATGGTGGGCATGATGTTTGTCAGCACACCATTAGTGGCCACATTCCTGGGTAGCGGCGCGTTTGATGCTGCGGCTATCCAGCGCACTAGCATCACCTTAATGCTATTTGCCCTGGTCATTCCACTAGAAAGTGTCCAACATATTTTGGCGCGGGTATTTTACGCCCAACATAATACCACCACACCCGCGGTGATTAGTATCGTGGCAGCGATCTTAAATGTGGCGGTGTGCGTAATTGCTATACAGTGGTTTGACCTGCTTGGTTTGGTGATTGGATTCATTACCACGACGCTGGTCATTGACATTGCCTTAGTGTGGCGACTGAACCGAGCTGGACAAAACTTGTTTGACCGCTCGGTGTGGGCATTAATGCTCAAGTCCAGTCTAGCCTGTGGAGTAATGGCTATCGTCTTATGGATCATCGGACAGTACCTGGTTGGTTACTTCGTACAATTGCTGGTGTTGTCTGGAACTGGCATACTATCTTATATGGCCATGAGTTACCTGCTGCGCATTCCTGAATATAAGCAATTGTTAAGCTTGATCAAGCGATGAAACGCATTTATTGGATCGTTGGCATTAGTATCCTAGTGGTTAGCATGATCACCGCTATAGTGGCATGGCAACAGCGCTTGGTGATTAAAGACTGGGTAGCAGCCCGCCGCACGCCAGCCGTACCGGTAGCGGTGACATATGAAGGAATTGCTGAATCACAGAAAACGCTGAATAAGAATGAAGACACAGAAGGGATCGCTGAAAATAATGAAATAACTGAAGACGCTGAAGCTGTGGAGATTGAAATTCCAGCAGAATTAAATTTAGCAATACCCTTTACGTCACAAGCGCCATTTTCAAACTGGGATGCGGTGCATGAAGAAACCTGTGAGGAGGCTTCCATTTTAATGGCTGGCAGATTTTTACTGGGTCGTGGCATTAGTGATGCCCAAGATGCCGAAACCGCGATGTTAGAAATTGTCGCCAGTGAAGAAACTGATTTTGGTTATGGTGTCAGTATCACCGCCGAAGAAACGGCCGAAGTATTAGAATTCATCTACCCTAGTTTAGATGCCGAGGTGGTTTACGATTTTAGTTGGGACGATGTGAAGACTGCTTTAGCCCAAGGGTACCCGGTGATTGCCCCGGCGGCTGGTCGTCAACTTGGTAACCCTAACTTTACCGCCCCCGGACCGCTCTACCATATGCTGGTCATCAAAGGCTACACAGCTGATCTGATCATTACCAATGATCCTGGTACTAGAAAAGGTGCTGATTACACATATAGTTACGATACGTTATATGATGCCATTCATGACTGGAATGATGGAGCGGTAACGACCGGTCAAAAGGCGATCATTATAGTAAAACCAAAACCATGACCAATCGCCAGCTAGAAAAATTTATTGTCTATTTTACGTCGATCTATACGTTTGTGTTTTCCTTAAATGCCCTGTTGCGCGGCAATGTGGAGTTTATCTATTACACCGCGATGATGGTGCTCTCCATTTCTTTGATTTTGTTCATCCATCGCCGCATGCATTTTTATCCGATTGTATTGATGTCATTATCAGTCATCGGTTTACTACATTTATTAGGCGGCAATTTGTATTTAGGTAGTGTGCGTCTGTATGACTATTATTTTTTTCCTGATATCTTTCGTTACGATAACTTTGTGCACATGCTTGGCAGCGGCGTGATGGTCGTGTTGGCCCATGCTCTACTGATGCCGGTGCTACATAAAAACTTCGAACGCAATCGGCTGTACTTTATTCTGTTACTAGTGATTGTGGGAATGGGATTAGGATCCATTAATGAACTAGTGGAGTTTGTAGCGGTATTGGTATTTGACGTTGGCCAACAAGTGGGTGACTATACGAATACCTTATTAGATATCACCTTTAACACCTTGGGCTCCTTTATCATGGCGACCTTTTTGGTCTATACCAACCAGCATCTAACCGAACCAGTGGAGTAAATTGATCCTAAACCAGAATTGTGTTACTGTAGCGGAGCTTTTT